>NZ_JAAGPB010000902.1:0-239 GCF_017104585.1 Burkholderia sp. Ac-20392 | reverse complement strand
ACAGGTCACGTAAAGTCGAGTACGAAAGTACATGAGATAAAGTATACGAGTAGTATAGTCATCTTAGAGATGTATATGCAAATATAGCACTCTGACCGTGTGTGTGTCAGATTAGGTAAAATACTAAACAGAAACTATTTCAGGTTAAAATTGAAATTAACACGTATTACAATAACTATTCACCATGTTAAATAATTTTACGACGTATTGATTTTTTTTTTTTTTTTTTTTTTAATGCT
>NZ_JAAGPB010000901.1:0-1832 GCF_017104585.1 Burkholderia sp. Ac-20392 | reverse complement strand
CGAACAGCACGCCGGACGTGCCGAGCGACAGGAAGCCGCTGCCGGCGCCCGTGACCCCCATGCCGATCGCGGAGGCGGCGTTGTCGCCGGCGCCGCCGGCGATCGTCACGGGCCCCGCGATGCCCCATTCGCGCCGCAGCGTGTCGCGCAGCTGCGCGGCGGGCGCGTTGCCTTCGACGAGCCGTGGCATCTGCGCGCGCGACAGCTCGGTCGCGGCGAGCATCCGGTCGGACCAGTCGCGGCGCGCGCAGTCGAGCCACAGCGTGCCCGACGCGTCGGACATCTCGGACACGAATTCGCCGGACAGGCGCCAGATCAGATAGTCCTTCGGCAGCAGCACCTTGTGCACCGCGCGGAACACGGCGGGCTCGTACTTCGCGAGCCACAGCAGTTTCGGCGCGGTGAAGCCGGGCATCGCCATGTTGCCGGTGATCGCGCGCGATTCCGGCACCAGCGCTTCGAGCTCGACGCATTCGGTGCCGGCGCGCGTGTCGTTCCACAGGATCGCGGGGCGCAGCACCTGGTCCGCACGATCGATCAGCGTCGCGCCGTGCATCTGCCCCGACAGCGCGATGCCGCGCAGCGCGGCGAAGCCGGCCGGATGCGCGGCGCGCACCGCCGCGATCGCATCGAGCATCGCGTGCCACCACGCCTGCGGGCTCTGTTCCGACCAGTGCGGATGGGGCCGGCTGATCGACAGCGCGGCCGAGCCGGTCGCGAGCGGGACCGAACGGGAATCGGTGAGAAGAACCTTGACCTCGGACGTGCCGAGATCGATGCCGAGAAATGTCACGTGTGAAGCATCCTGTCTGGGGCGCGCGGCGGCGCACGCCGAAGCGGCGGCGCGTCGTCGCGGCCGTGCGGTTCGTTGAGCCGGTGCAGCGCGCGGAACCTCGACGGCGGCACCTGCTTCATCGCGAGAAACTGACGGTTGAAATTCGACAGGTTGTTGAAGCCAACCCGGTAGCAGATGTCGGTCACCGTCAGGTCGGAAAACATCAGCAGTTCGCAGGCCTCATTGATGCGCAGCCGGTTCAGGTAGCGCACGAACGACGAGCCGGTATGGCGGCGGAAAAAGCGCGTGAAGGTGCTGACGCTCATCCCGGCGAACGCGGCGACATCGGTTTCGCGCAGCATGCCGGGCAGGTTCTGCTGCAGGTACGACAGCACCTGGTTGATGGTCGACGACATGTAGTGCTGCGCATCGCTGCGGTAGCCGGGGCCGGCGAGCACGCGCCGTTCGCGGCACGACGACAGCCGGTCGAACAGCGACATCAGGATCTCGACGCGCCGGCAGCCGTGCGCGTTCGCGAGTTCGAGCATCAGCGGCGCGACGTCGCGGCCGACGCGGTCGGGAAACTGCACGCCGCGCGCCGCGTCGTCGATCAGGTCGATCACCGGCTGCAGCTCGCTGAACGCGCCGACCATCTTCTCGATCGCGTCGCGCGAGAACTGCAGCACGACGTCGCGCGACGGCACGCGCTCGCCGTCGGCGAGTTCGCTGACCCAGTTGTGCGGCAGGTTCGGCCCGGTGACGATCAGGTTGCCGGGGCCGAAATCGCCGATGTGATCGCCGACGAACATCTTGCCGTGCGACGACTGGATCAGGTGGATCTCGTACTCGGGATGGAAGTGCCACTTCGCGACCGAATGCGGATAGTCGTGGATCCACGCGCGGAACGATTCGTCGCGGTGGGTGGGAACGATCTCGAGATCCGGGTTCATCGTGTGCTCCGTCGGGGGCGTGCCGGCGTGCTACGAACGGGACATCGACCAGCCCGTCGCGGCGGGCGGCGTGGTGCGCGACG
This sequence comes from Burkholderia sp. Ac-20392, assembly GCF_017104585.1. Taxonomy (NCBI): domain Bacteria; kingdom Pseudomonadati; phylum Pseudomonadota; class Betaproteobacteria; order Burkholderiales; family Burkholderiaceae; genus Burkholderia; species Burkholderia sp. Ac-20392. The sequence continues at coordinate 24 of NZ_JAAGPB010000901.1, read as the reverse complement.
CGGCCGCCGGCGGCGCCGCGTTCG
>NZ_JAAGPB010000900.1:0-1958 GCF_017104585.1 Burkholderia sp. Ac-20392 | reverse complement strand
GTCGCGGGCACGGCGATCGCGCGCACGCTCCTCCTCGAGCACGGCGTGGTGTTCTGGCTCGCGTCGCCGGCGCCGTTCGCCGCGTTCCGCCTCGCGGGCCTGCCGCCTGCTGTTGCGTATGCCGCGCAGGCGTGCATCGCGGCGCTGGCGATCGCGGTTGCCTGCACCGTGTGGACGCGCTCGCGCGACATCCGCTTGCGCGCGGCGGTGCTGGCGGTCGCCACGCTCGCGGCGAACCCGTACGTGTGGCACTACGAGCTTGCGTGGCTCGGCATCGCGATCGCGTGCATGCTGGCGATGGGCTGGCAGGACGGCTGGCTGCGCGGCGAGCAGACCGCGATCGCGCTCATGTGGCTGCTGCCGGTCGTCGAATACCTGAACCCGTGGCTGCAATGGCCGCAGATCGGCCCGGTCGTGACGCTGTTCGCGCTCCTCGTGCTGCTGCGCCGCGCCGGCCCGCGGGCTCAAAACGCGAGCCGCGGCGGCACGTAGATGCCGTAGTACGGCCCGACGCCGGTCGCGACGCCGGTCATCTTCACGCCGGCGACGAAATGACCCTGGATGTACTTGTACGAGCCGCCGAGCGACACGTCGATATGGAACGGCGCGAACGCGACGATCGGCACGGTGGTGCTGGTCGCGGTCTGCGTGACGACCGGCAGCACCACCGTCGTGCCGACCGGCACCGACGTATAGAGCGTCGCCTTCACGCCGGTCGCGAGATTGATGCTGTCGCCGATGTTGAGCGTCGTCGGGTTGCCGGTTGTCATCAGGCCGCCCATCGTCGTCGTGTCGGTCGCGGTCGACTGGAACGACGTCCACTGCCCGCCCATGCACAGCAGGCCGTAGACCTGGCCGTTCGTGATCGAGAATTCGAATGGCTGGCCCGTCAGCGGATTGATCAGCGGCTGGTTGGTCGACGCGTTCCAGTACAGGTTGTACACGCACTGGTCGATCGCGACCGGAAACAGCCCGCCTGCCCCGACCCCGCCCGGCGCCGCCAGCACCGCCACGGCGGTCGCGCTGTCGGATGCGCCGGGAATCCCCAGCAGCCCGCCCAGCAGCAGCGGAATCGAGCCGCCGTTCACGCCGGGTGCGCGCGACACGGTGACCTGCACCGCCGGCACGTCGTACTGGCCGGGCGTGATGGTCGTCGCCTGCATGGACGAGGGGTTGCGCGTGACGTTCCAGTATCCGGTGGTCACCGTGCCGGTCGACAGCGCCGCGCCGGCCGCCGAGTTCTGCGCGATCACGCCATTCGCCGCCGGCGCGGCCTGCGACCAGTTCACCGCGCCGCCGCTCGGCGACATCATCGCATCGGCCCCCGCGAGCGCGGCCGCATCGGCCGCGTTCTGCAACTGGTTGTTCACCGTGACCACCCACGCGATGTCGATCGCCAGCGCGCCGAACGACAGCAGCGGAATCAGGAACAGCAGGAAGAACAGCGCGACCGAACCGCGCTGCCGCGCAGCATCGACGGGTTGCGTGGCGGCCACGTCATTCATAGAGCATCACCGACGTCGCCGAGACCGTGACCGGGCCGGTGAGCGCGCTGAACGCGGACCCCAGCACGAGCCCCGAATACGTGTAGGTCACCGTCACCGTCAGCGCGGTGCCCGCCGTCGTGCCGTTCGCCTGCGTCACGGTCACCGCCGGGGTCGTCGCGGTGCCGCCGGTGATCAGGCTGTTCTGCATCGCGTTCTGCGCGATGCTGGCGATCTGCGTCGTGGTCAGCATCGGCACGCGCAGCATGACGCCGGCACGCGCCGCCTCGCGGCTCGCGTTCGTGATGACGGCCTTGTCGCACAGGATCAGGCTCGTATCGATGATGCCGATCAGCACCATCAGCAGGAACGGCAGCATCAGCACGAACTCGAGGGACACGACGCCGCGCGCGTGGCGCGCGCCCGCCGCCCCGCGTGTCATTTTGCGGCCCCCGCACCCGGCGGCACGACGCC
>NZ_JAAGPB010000899.1:0-1994 GCF_017104585.1 Burkholderia sp. Ac-20392 | reverse complement strand
CCGTCGGCGAGCTGGGTCGCGCCGAAGTACGACACCGGCACGTGGCTGTCGACGTGCGTCCAGGTCGCGCCGCGATCGGTGCTGCGCACCACGTTGCCGCGCATCCCGTACGCGACCCAGTCGCCGTTCGCGAGCATCAGCGCGCCGAACAGCGAGCCGGCGTACGGCGACGGCAGCTTGTCCCACGTCGCGCCGTTGTCGGTCGAGCGCAGCAGCGTGCCGCTCTCGCCGGCGACCAGCAGGTTGCCGTGGCCGTCGCCAACGATTGCGTTCAGGTGACGGTCGCCGGCCGGCGTCTTCACGGTCTGCCAGTTGAGGCCCGCGTCGTCCGAGCGCAGCAGCTGGCCGAAGCTGCCGGCCGCGAACAGCGGGCCGTCCGCCGTGCCCCAGACGGACAGCAGCGGATCGGAATGTTCGTGGTCCATGTGCACTTCGCGCCAGTGCATGCCGGCGTCGTCGCTACGGACGATCCGGCCGTCGTGGCCGACCGCGATGCCGAGCGTCGGCGTGATGAAGCGCACCTGCGTGAGCGTCGATGCCTGGTCGGGTGTGGTCGATGCCGGCCGCCAGTGGGCGCCCGCGTCATCGCTGAGCAGGATCACGCCGCGTTCGCCGACCGCGACGATGCGCGCGCCGGCCCGGGCGAGCCCATTGATCTGCAGCCGGTCCGCGTGGATCGCGGTGACCGGGAACGCCGGCAGCGGGCGCGGCGAAAACGCGAACAGCGCGGCGCCGAGCACCAGCGCCGACATCGTGAGTCCGGGCAAAGATCGTTTCATCGCTTGTCTCCTGTGTCTGCGTTCGACGACGGTGCGCGCCATGGCGCCCACCGCCGTCGCCTGCAAGTCTCCGGGCCGTCGGTCGTTGCCGCGGCCTCGAATGGTCCTGAATGGCGGGCCGCCTGAGCAGCGCGGCCCGTCCGCGCGCCGCTACGCGCCGACTTCGAACAGTGCGGCGGCACCCATCCCGCCGCCGATGCACATCGTCACGACCGCGTGCCGCACGCCGCGCCGCGCACCTTCGAGCAGCGCGTGCATCGTCATCCGCGTACCCGACATCCCGAACGGATGGCCGAGCGCGATCGCACCGCCATCGACGTTCAGCCGGTCGTCGGGAATGCCGAGCGTGTCGCGGCAGTACAGCGCCTGGCACGCAAATGCCTCGTTCAGCTCCCACAGCCCGATGTCGCCGACGGTCATCCCGAAGCGCGCCAGCAGCTTCGGAATCGCGAATACCGGGCCGATGCCCATCTCGTCCGGCTCGCAGCCGGCCACCGCGAGGCCGCGGAACGCGCCGAACGGCGTCAGCCCGCGACGTACCGCCTCGCTGCGCGACATCACGACCACGGCCGCCGCGCCGTCAGACAGTTGCGACGCATTGCCGGCCGTCACGAACTCGCCCTGCTCGACGACCTTGCCGCCGCTCCACGACGGCTTCAACCCCGCGAGCCGCTCGGCCGTCGTGTCGGCGCGCACGCCTTCGTCGCGCGCGGCTTTCATGTCCTCGTGACCGGCCGGGTTGCCTTCCTTGTCGAACAGCGCGCGCCGCACGTCGAGCGGCGCGATTTCCGCGTCGAAGCGGCCGGCTGCCTGGGCGTCGGCCGTGCGCTGGTGGCTCTGCAGCGCGAATTCATCCTGCGCGGCGCGCGAGATCCCGTAGCGGCGCGACACGATCTCGGCCGTTTCCATCATCGCCATGTACGCAGCCGGCTGATGGTCGAGCACGGCTTGCGAGCGCGCGCGATAGGCGTTCTTGTGCTTGTTCTGCGTGAGCGAGATCGACTCGACGCCGCCCGCGACCACGATCCGTGCGTCGCCCGCGCCGATGCTGCGCGCGGCGCTCGCGATCGACATCAGGCCCGACGAGCACATGCGGTCGATCGCCATGCCGGGCACCGATGCGGGCAGCCCGGCCGCCGCGGCCGACAGGCGGCCGATGTTGTAGCCCTGCGTGCCCTGCTGCGCGGCGCAGCCGATCAGCACGTCGTCGACGTC
>NZ_JAAGPB010000898.1:0-1861 GCF_017104585.1 Burkholderia sp. Ac-20392 | reverse complement strand
ACCATCACGAGATCCTCGACGACGAGCCAGCCGACCGCGATGCGCCCGTTGACCGTCTCGACCAGCCCGCGCCCTTCGAGCGCACGCAGCAGCACGACGGTACTCGCAACCGACAGCGCGAGCCCGAACACGAGCGCCGCCCCGACGCTCCAGCCCCAGGTGAGCGCGAGCCCGCCGCCGAGCAGCGTGGCCACCGTAATCTGGACGATCGCGCCCGGCAGCGCGATCTTGCGCACCGCGAGCAGATCGCCGAGCGAGAAATGCAGGCCGACGCCGAACATCAGCAGCATCACGCCGACTTCGGCAAGCTGCTGCGCGAGCGACAGGTCACCGACGAAGCCGGGCGTGCCCGGGCCGATCACGATCCCGGCAAGCAGATAGCCGACGAGCGGCGGCATTTTCAACAGCGACGCGAAATAACCGAAGACCATCGCGAGACCGAAACCGGCCGCGAGCAACGCAATCAGGCTGACGTCATGAGGCATCCCCCCTCCCGAAGTTCTTGTAACTATTTAGTAAGGTTCAAGAACGAAAGGATAAGGGATGAGGCGGAAAAATGGCGCGCCACCGCGAAAAATTCACGCGCTGGCCCGCCTTTGCGGGGTGCAACCCCGGCGAAATGAAAGGCGCCGCGCGGATGCGGCGGCGCCTTGAAGTACATCGGACAGGCGGGGCTGGCGCCCCGCCGCCCCGTCAACGCGACGCTTGCGGGAACCGCGCGCCCGGCGGCGGTTCGGGCCGGGTCGACGGCACGCTCTTGCGCACCTTCGCGACCTGCGCGGCCGTTACCGGCGCCCCCGTGTTGCCCCAACTCGTGCGCACGAAGTTGGACACGTCCGCGACTTCCTGATCCGACAGGCGCCAGCCGAACGGCGGCATCGTGAACGTCGACGGCGCGGTGCGCGTGCCCTGCAGTGCGCTGCCTTCCAGCACGACGTGGATCAGCGAGGTCGGATCGTCGCCTTGCACGACCGGGTTGCCGGCGAGCGCCGGGAACACGCGCGTGTAGCCGTGGCCGTCGCTGCGGTGGCAGGCCGTGCAGTTGTCGCGATAGACGGCCGCGCCCGGCTTGCTCGCGTCGCCGGCCTGCAGCGCCTTCGCGGCAGCCGCGTCGTACACGTGGGGCTGTTCACCCTGCACGCGCGGCGGCAGCGTCTTCAGGTAGCGTGCGATCGCGTTCAGGTCGTCGTCGGTCATGTGCTGCATGCTGTGGCCGACCACGTCCGTCATCCCGCCGAACGCGGCCGTGCGCAGCGTGCGGCCCGTCTTCAGGAACTGCACGATCTCGGTTTCCGTCCACGTGCCGAGGCCCGTGCGCGGCTCGCCGCGCAGGCTCGTCGGCACCCAGCCGTCGATCGCCGCGCCGCCGGCCAGGAAGTCCGGGCCGTCCGCGTCGGTGAGCCCGCGCTCCTGCATCGTCGGCGCGCGCGGCGTATGGCACGCGCCGCAGTGGCCGAGACCCTGCACGAGATACGCACCGCGCGCGACCACCGGATCGGTGTACGGCGCCGCGTCGAACGGCTTCGGGGTCGGCGCGAACATCTTGCGCCAGATCCCGAGCGGCCAGCGCATCGACAGCGGCCACACGATGTCGACCGCGCGGTTCTCGTGCTCGACCGGCGCGACGCCGTGCATGAAGTACGCGTACAGCGCTTTCATGTCGTCGTCGGTCAGGCGCGCGTAGGACGGGAACGGCATGGCCGGATACATCGTGTCGCCGTTCTTGCGCACGCCTTCGCGCACCGCGCGCGTGAAGTCCTCGACCGTCCAGCCGCCGAGGCCCGTTTTCGGGTCCGGCGTGATGTTCGTCGAGTAGATCCCGCCGATCGGCGTGTCGAATTTCAGCCCGCCCGCGAACGGA
>NZ_JAAGPB010000897.1:0-234 GCF_017104585.1 Burkholderia sp. Ac-20392 | reverse complement strand
AAACGCATAAGGTCCGAAGGTCATAAGATCACACTGCAGGACATAGCTGAACAGGTGCCACTTGAGCAGCGAGCAGATAGTTAGTGACGCGGAGCGTGCGCGACTAACAGAGATACGAGTAGGTCTATGACATACACAGTACGTGAACAAAGAAGATCAATCGAGCGTGCGAATACTTCCACTAGTCTGAGCATCATACAATGTTGTACAATTTTTTTTTTTTTTTTTTTTTTA
>NZ_JAAGPB010000896.1:0-1716 GCF_017104585.1 Burkholderia sp. Ac-20392 | reverse complement strand
GTACAGGTGCACTCGTATTCGGCGGCGGACACGTGGTACTGCCGCTGCTGCAGGCGGCCGTGGTCGCGCCCGGCTGGGTCGGCGATGCGGCGTTCCTGGCCGGATATGGCGTCGCGCAGGCCGTGCCGGGGCCGCTGTTCACGTTCTCGGCGTTCCTCGGCGCATCGCTGCGCAACGCGCCGAACGGCTGGCTCGGCGGCACGATCGCGCTGGTGTCGATCTTCGCGCCGTCGTTCCTGCTGGTGGCCGGCACCGCGCCGTTCTGGGAACGGCTGCGCCGCAGCACGCGAATGCAGGCCGCGCTCGCAGGCGTGAACGCGGCTGTCGTCGGGCTGCTGGTCGCCGCGCTGTATCACCCGGTCTGGACCGACACGATCGTGGCGCCGCGCGATCTGGCCGCCGCGCTCGTCGCATTCGTCGCGCTGGTGTTCTGGCGCGTGCCGCCGTGGGCCGTCGTGATCGCAAGCGCGGCGCTCGGCTGGGGGCTCGGCGTCCCGGCCTGACCGGGCACGCGCGGCACGCTTCACCTCGACAGAAAACAAAAAAGCCCTCGAAACGAGGGCTTTTTTGCTGGGTGCCGCGCGCGCGCCGTAGCGGCGCGCAGGCGCCGGACCTTACGCGAAGTTCTTCGCTGCGAAGTCCCAGTTCACGATGTTCCAGAACGCTTCGACGAACTTCGGACGTGCGTTGCGGTAGTCGATGTAGTACGCGTGTTCCCACACGTCGATCGTCAGCAGTGCCTTGTCGGCGGTCGTCAGCGGCGTTGCTGCGTTGCTCGTCGACACGATGTCGAGCGAACCGTCAGCCTTCTTCACGAGCCATGCCCAGCCCGAACCGAACGTGCCGACTGCAGCCTTCGTGAACGCTTCCTTGAATGCGTCGTACGAACCCCACTTCGCGTTGATCGCGTCGCCCAGCGCGCCCGTCGGTGCGCCGCCGCCGTTCGGCGACAGGCTGTTCCAGAAGAACGTGTGGTTCCAGATTTGCGCGGCGTTGTTGAAGATGCCGCCCGACGACTTCTTCACGATCTCTTCCAGCGACAGGTTTTCGAATTCCGTGCCCGGGATCAGATTGTTCAGGTTCGTCACATAAGCCTGATGGTGCTTGCCGTAGTGGTACTGGATCGTCTCGAGCGAGATGGTCGGCGCGAGTGCGTCTTCAGCGTACGGGAGCGGCGGGAGCGTATGAGCCATGGCAATTCCTTCGTTGAGTATGTAGGGAGGCTGTGTTGGATGCTGCCGAGCGTCCGATTGTAGGCGAGGACGAATAACCCCGCAAACTCACGGGCCATTTATCCGCGGTATGCGGAAAAGCGATGTTTGCGCAACGTCCGGCAGGACGAACCCGACGCTGCGCAGCATCCGTTCCCGCGCACGATGCGTCCGTTGCGGCAACCTTCGCTCCGCTTGCACCCGTTACGTCAGATCGTATCGCTCAGCCGCGGCTGCACGTCGGCGAGCGACACGTCGGCCGAGCCTTCCGCAAGATGCACGGTCAGGCGGCGCTGCGGTTTCAGCGCGTTCGGCGTGCGCACCGCGCGGCCCGTCTGTGCATCGATCAGCGCCGCATAGCCGCGCTCTAGCGTACGTTGCGGGCTCAGCACCTCGAGCCGTGCCGCACAGGCTGACACGCGAGCCGTGTCGCGTTCGTGACGGCGCTGCAGGGCCAGCGCAAGACGCTGCGACAGCCCCGCGAGCGCCTGGCGCGCCTGCGACA
>NZ_JAAGPB010000895.1:0-2036 GCF_017104585.1 Burkholderia sp. Ac-20392 | reverse complement strand
AGCAGCCGGCTCATCGGCGGCCTCCGCACCCACGGCGCGCGAACTCGCGACCGGCGGCCGGGCGGCAGCGGACGGACGGGCGAACCGGAACGGAGCGGAAGGACGGGCGCGGCATGACTGGCGACATCGGGCGGATCGTGGCCGGACGCGGTGGTCGGGCCGTCAAACATCATATGAATGGCGGCCGGGACGCGGGTCCGGGCCGGTGGTCGGGCACGCTCATTTTAGGGCCGCGGCACCGCGTGTTCGGGGCGGGCGCGAACGGGTTTTGTAACCGATTGTATGGAGCAGGACGAACGGTTTCTCGGGGTCGGTCCATTTCCATCCAAAGCGGCTCAAGCGTCTCGTGCATTCGGGTCCCGAAACGGGCCGCGGCGCCGGCTCGCCAGTCTGTAACCATTGGCGGTATACGGCCCGATACCCGTTCGTCTAGAATCCGCGTAACTTTTACAAACGATCCCCAAATAACGCAGGCGGGGACGCCGGCAGACGCCGAAGGGACGGAGATTCGCACGCGCCGGGCGTGCATGGCGATTGCCGTTTCCGGGCGCCTTCCGCTGCCACGGACCGCCTGCCCGCACGCATGATGAACGCACTGGAACAAGAGCTCGCCACGCTGATCATCGGCGAACTGAATCTCGAAGACGTCCCGCTCGAAACAGTGACGGCCGAGACCCCGCTGTATGGCGAGGGTTTCGGGCTCGACTCCATCGACATCCTGGAAATCGCCCTGCTGATCTCGAAGAAATACGGCTTCGAGCTGCGTTCGGACAATCCGGACAACCAGAAGATCTTTGCGACGCTTGGTGCCCTGGCTGCGTACGTCGCCGCGCACCGCACGAAGTGACGACGTCGCGCACGGGCGCGGCGCGCAGATGATGACGGCAGGCGGCCGCGATCGGCAGACGATTCGCGGCCGCGTCGATCGAGGTGGAACGCGATGAACGGAGCAATTCGATGCGGGCGCTCGTGACGGGCGGCAGCGGCGCACTCGGGCAGGCGATCTGCACGGCGCTCGCGCAGGCCGGCCATGAAGTGTGGGTGCATGCGAACCGCCATCTCGCGCAGGCGGAGGCGGTCGCGCAGCAGATCGTCGAGGCCGGCGGCACCGCGCACGCGATCGCGTTCGACGTGACCGACGCCGACGCGACGCTCGCCGCGCTGAAGCCGTTCATCGACGATGCGCCGGTGCAGATCCTCGTCAACAACGCGGGCATTCACGACGATGCGCCGATGGCCGGCATGTCGCGACAACAGTGGCACAGCGTGATCGACGTGACGCTCAACGGCTTCTTCAACGTCACGCAGCCGCTGCTGTTGCCGATGATTCGCACGCGGCGCGGACGGATCGTCAACATCGCGTCGGTGGCCGGCGTGACCGGCAATCGCGGGCAGGTCAACTACGCGGCCGCGAAGGCGGGGCTGATCGGCGCGACGAAGTCGCTGTCGCTGGAGCTCGCGTCGCGCGGCATCACCGTGAACGCGGTTGCGCCCGGCATCATCGAATCGCCGATGGCCGAACAGGCGTTTCCCGCGGAACGCATCAAGCAGCTCGTGCCCGCGCAGCGCGCGGGCCGGCCCGACGAAGTCGCGGCGATGGTCGCGTACCTGGTATCCGACGCCGCGGCCTATGTGACGGGGCAGGTGCTGTCCGTCAATGGCGGGCTCGCATGACGAAGCGCGCAGCGTCGGCGTGACGTAACGCAACGCGGCGCAGGCCGCGATGTTGCGCGGCCTGCGCCGCATAGTGAGGAAATCGAAGTGTCCGTGCATCCAGTCGACGCCGAACGGCGCCCGTGTTCCCTGTCGTCCTCTGCCGAGCCGGTCGCGCACGGACAGACGACGGCCGGGCCGGCCGCATCGCGATCGGGCGAACCGCTCGCGCGCGGCGACGACCGCGCACTGCGGCTCGTCCGGATGAGCCATGCGCGGCTCGCTGCGTGGCTGCACGATTCGCATGGTCGCGGCGATGGACTCGAGCGCGCGTTTCCGGGGGCATTGGGTGCGGTGTGCATCGGCGCGGCCGGCCTGCAGGG
>NZ_JAAGPB010000894.1:0-1942 GCF_017104585.1 Burkholderia sp. Ac-20392 | reverse complement strand
ATCGCCGGCAGCATCTTCGCGAACCGCGCGCGGGCCGCCGTGCGCACGCTGTCGGCCGTGCCGGCGGACAGCATGTCGACAACGTCGAGGATCGCCTGCGTGACGTTGCCGGTCATCACCGTGTTCGGCACACCCGCGCGCGGGATCACGCGCGGATGCGCGTTCTGCACGCCCATCGCGAACGTGCCGACGATGCCGGCCACGAGCGCCGGCAGGCTGTCGGGCTGCGTGACGGGCGTCGCCCACACGCCGGCCGCGCAAAAGCCGAGCAGCAGCACGGCCTGCACCGCGTGCAGCGCGCGCGTGCCCTGCCATGCGGGCCGCCCCGACATCGACCGCGCGATCAGGCTGCTCGCAATCACGCCGCACACGAACGCGGGAAACACGCTGAGCTTCAGCACGACACCCTGGCCGAAGCCCGCGATGCCCGCGCCGATCAGCACGAAGTTGCCGGTCACGTGCGCGGTGAACAGCCCGAACAGCGCGACGAAGCTCAGCGTGTCGACGAAGCCGGCCACCGCGGCAAGGATCGTGTCCTCGTGCTTCATCGCGCCGCGCTCGCGTGGATCTCGGCGACATAGCCGCCCGGGAACTGCACGAGCGCCGCATCCCGGCCGTCCGACGTGAACGGCGGCACGAGCACGGTCACGCCGGCGGCCTGCGCCTTCTTCAGCGTCGCGGCGAGATCGGGCACTTCGTAGCCGGTCATCTCGCGGCCGAACGGGTAAGGCAGGTGGCCGTCGGTCACGAGCACGGTCATCTTGCCGAAGCCCGATTCGATGCGAATGCGGCGATACGTGTCGTTGGGCCGGCCGATCTCGATGCCCGGCGCCTTGAGCGTGTCGGACACGACCTTGCCGTTCGAGAACTTGACGAAATCGTGCACCAGCTTGCGCACGCTTTCCGGCGAGACGTACACGCGGTTCTCCGGCACCGTCTCCAGCGCATCGTAGTGCGGTGCTTCGGTATGCCAATAGAGTTGCATGTTCAGCCCGCCGGTCCAGCGGATGATCGCGTCGCGGCCGATCGGATCGGGGAACGTGTCGACGATCACGTCCGCGCCGTGCGCGCGCGCCGTCTTCATCGCGACGTCGAGGTCGGTGACGAGATAGCCGGTGCGCTCCGAGCAGAACGGATACGGAATCGGCGTCTTGAAGCCGAACACCGAGATCGTGCCGACCGGCGTGAGCACGAGCTGCGACATCGTCTGGCTCGGCGTGGGCGTGACCTGGAACACGCCCTGCTTCGACTTCTTGCCGCCGAACGTCGCGACGAAGCTGTCGGTGAAGCGGTCGAAGTCTTCCGGCGCCACGCACACGTGCGTCGTGTCGTACTGCGGCCCGACGGCCAGCACCGGCACCGGTGCTGCCGGAACCGGCGGTTTCGCGAACGACGCCGGCGCCGCGACGCAGCCGGCCGCGAGCGTCAGCGCACACAGTGCGGAACGAATGGTTGTCATGATCAGGTTTCCTTGTTGTGTCATCGAAGGGTGCAAGCGGTCACGCGCGGCCGTCGCCGTCCACGCGCTTCGCATCGGCGAGCCGGGTCGCGAGCACGAGTGCGGCGATCAGCCCGAGATGCTCGAAAAAACTGTTGAGCGCCATGAAATGCTCGGCGCCCGTGCGGTTCCAGAAATCGTTGGCCACCGCCATCGCGACCAGCGTCAGCATGCCGAGGCTGCCGGCGCCGAGCCACGTGAAGCGGCCCAGCACGATGCACAGCGAGCCGGCGATCTCGACCGCGATCGCCAGTACCGCCCAAAGCGCGGCCGGCTGCAGCCCGAAATGCGCCTGCTCCGCGACCGCGCCGTTGAAGTCCAGCGCCTTCGCGACACCGCCGATCAGGTACGCGGACACCAGCGCCAGCCGCGCGAGCGGCAGGACCCACGGCTGCGCCAGCAGCGCGCGGACCCACGCCGGGTTGCCGGCGTGGGTCCGCGCGA
>NZ_JAAGPB010000893.1:0-244 GCF_017104585.1 Burkholderia sp. Ac-20392 | reverse complement strand
AGCTGTATACAGACATCACACATGGAAGTATAAGCGGTATCGTGAGCGACAGGCGTTGTACGGTGATGAAGGTGGTGAGAGCGCAGTAGACAATCATGCGGATCGACATTCGCTAGAACATCAAACAATACCAATGAACTAATGTTCGATATATGCAGCGCTATGATAATTGAACTACGTCGTACTGTCAAGATCGTAATCCGCCAACTGCACTCTTTTTTTTTTTTTTTTTTAATGATACACC
>NZ_JAAGPB010000892.1:0-1576 GCF_017104585.1 Burkholderia sp. Ac-20392 | reverse complement strand
CCACCGGCGCGCTGCTCGAACTGCGCCGCTTCCACAGCGCGCTGCCGAAAGCCGCGCGTGCGTCGCGACGAGACATCGAGGAGCATGCGGCCGGCGGCCTGCTCGACTTCGATACCGCCATCGAGCTGCTGTACCGCTTCATCGGCGAATATCTCGGCTACGCCGACACCTATGCGTCGCTCGACCAGGACGATCACGCATTCGAGCGCTCGGTCACGCATTACGCGGTGAAGACCAATTCGTTCTTCGTCGGGTTCGCGTTCCTGCGCACGATCGTCGCGGTCGGCGCGATGAGCGCGTTCTGGCTTGCCTCCGAATGGCCGAGCGGCCCGCTCGCCGTAATCGCCACCGCGATCGCGTGCGCGCTCAGCTCGACGTCGCCGCGCGCGCCGAAGTTCGTCGCGCAGATGAGCGTCGGCGCCGCATTCGCGACCGCGGTCGGCTACCTGTTCCTGTGCTACGTGTATCCGAACATCGACGGCTTCCCGCTGCTGTGCGCCACGCTCGCGCCGGTGCTCGGCCTCGGCGCGTTTCTCGCGATGCGGCCGGGCTTGTCCGGATACGGGATCGGCTTCGCGGTGTTTTTCTGCCTGCTCGCGGGGCCCGACAACGTGATCGCCTACACGCCCGAGGTGCTGATCAACAACGGGCTGGCGATCGTCGTCGCGATGCTCGCGTGCTCGCTCGTGTTCGCGGTCGTGTTCCCTACCCACATGCCGTGGCTCACGGGTCGCATCGCACACGATCTGCGCCGCCAGGTCACGCTCGCGTGCGAAGGCGCACCGGACGGCCTCGCGCAGCGCTTCCAGTCGAGTACGCACGACCTGATGGCGCAACTGCGCACGCTGCTGGTGCGGCGCACGCGACAGCATCGCGATGCGATGCGCTGGATGCTGTCGACGCTCGAGGTCGGTCATGCGGTGATCGACCTGCGCGACGAACTGAACGCGTTCTGCGCATCGAAGCCGCCGCAAACGCTGCGCTGGACCGGTTCGATCGATGCGGTGCTGCACGAGCTGCCGCGCTTCTTCGACGATCCGACGCCCGGCCACCATGCGCGCACGCTGAAATCGGTGAATCTCGCGATCCGCGCGGCGCAGCACACGCTGCAGGCGTGGTACGCCGTGCCCAACGAGCGGCACCGCATGCAGCGGATCGTCGGCTGCCTGCACTTCATGCGCAGCGCGCTGCTGGACAAGGATGCGCCGTTCAACCGGCACCGCCATTGACGATCGGTGCGCGCGCAACGGGATCCTTGTTCCGGATGGAAATAAGCTCTACAGCCGCGGTGATTAATCTTTAAGCAGTGCGAGCCTATAGTTTCCTCACTGCCAGCGAGACTGGCACTCACCCAGGAGAAACCAAAATGAAGCCGCTGCACCTCGCCCTCGTTGCCCTGTCGCTCACCGCTGCTGTTGCTCACGCACAGCCGGCACCGGCAGCCGTCGCACCGCAACAGGCGAACCGCGCTGAAGCCGTCGCGACCGCAGGCCGCGTCGACCGTTCGCAATCGAAGCAGGAAGACCCGAACGCGTGTGTCGGCCCGGTCAGCTTCTGCAACATCTACTTCGGCAGG
>NZ_JAAGPB010000891.1:0-237 GCF_017104585.1 Burkholderia sp. Ac-20392 | reverse complement strand
AAAAAAAAAAATCTTCCTCATCTCTTCGATGCTCTTCGTCTGCAGCAACTTCGTCATCGGCCAATCGATCGTTGCCTTAGTACCCTTCTTGATCCTCCCTCCGCTTCGATTCTTGCTCGCGCTCTTCGTTCTGTGGCCTCTTTTCCCCCCGGTCCAGACACCCCCGTTCACACCCTCCATTTGGCTCACCCTATTACTGCAGACGTTCTTCTCAACGTTCATCTTCCCGTCTCTTCT
>NZ_JAAGPB010000890.1:0-2024 GCF_017104585.1 Burkholderia sp. Ac-20392 | reverse complement strand
GCTCGACGGCGCGCGCGTGCCGGTACGTGGCGCCGTCGCGCCGCGCCGGCTGCCGGCCGACATCGCGACACCGGGCGGCTACCGGCTCGCGATCGGGCCGCGTGGCGTGCTGATCGAAGGCTACGATCGCGCCGGCCTCTACTACGGCGTGCAGACGCTCTACTCGCTCGCGCCCGCCGGCGGCGGCGCGATCCCGGCGATGCTCGTCGAGGATGCACCGCGCTTCACGCATCGCGGGATGCACGTCGATCTCGCACGCAACTTCAAGCACCCGGCCACGCTGCGCCGCCTGATCGACCAGATGAGCGCATACAAGCTCAATCGCCTGCACCTGCATCTGTCCGACGACGAGGGCTGGCGCATCGAGATTCCCGGCCTGCCCGAACTGACCGGGATCGGGGGACGCCGCTGCCACGACCCGAGCGAGACACGCTGCCTGCTGCCGCAGCTCGGCTCCGGCCCGGACAACCGCTCGGGCGGCGGCTACCTGACGCGTGACGACTACGTGTCGCTGGTGCGCTACGCGGCCGCGCATTTCGTCGAGATCATCCCCGAGATCGACATGCCCGCGCATGCGCGCGCGGCCGTCGTGACGATGGAGGCACGTTACCAGCGGCTGCATGCGGCCGGCCGCGAGCAGGAGGCGAACGCGTACCGGCTGCTCGATCCGCAGGACACGTCGAACCTGACGACGGTGCAGTTCTACGACCGGCGCAGCGACCTGAACCCGTGCGTGCCGGGCGCGCTCAATTTCGCGTCGAAGGTGATCCGCGAGATCGCCGCGATGCATGCCGACGCGCAGGCGCCGCTGCACACCTGGCACTACGGCGGCGACGAGGCGAAGAACATCTTCCTCGGCGCGGGCTTCCAGCCGCTGAACGGCACCGATCCGAACAAGGGGCGCATCGATCTCGCCGCGCAGGACAAGCCGTGGGCGCGTTCGCCCGCGTGCACGGCACTGCTCCAGCGCGGCGAGATCAAGTCGATCGACGAGCTGCCGACGCGTTTCGCGCAACAGGTGAGCGCGGCGGTCAACGCGAACGGGATCGACACGATGGCCGCGTGGCAGGACGGCATCAAGCATGCGAACGGGCCGCAGGACTTCAGCACGCGCCACGTGATGGTGTCGCTGTGGGACACGATCTTCTGGGGGGCATCGGACAGCGCACGCGACCTGAGCGGCAAGGGCTACCTGACGGTGCTGGCCCTGCCCGACTACCTGTACTTCGACTTCCCGTACACGCTCAACCCGCGCGAGCGCGGCTACTACTGGGGCTCGCACGCGACGGACGAGTACAAGGTGTTCTCGCTCGCGCCCGAGAACCTGCCGCAGAACGCCGAAGTGATGGGCGACCGCGACGGCAACACGTTCGAGGTGACGGGCACGGGCCCCGCGCCGCGCATCGAGGGCATGCAGGGGCAGGCGTGGGGCGAGGTGATGCGCAACGATACCTTCCTCGAATACATGGCCTATCCGCGGCTGCTCGCGCTGGCCGAGCGCGCATGGCACCGGGCCGACTGGGAGCTGCCGTATGCGGCCGGCGTGCGCTTCAAGCGCGGCGACACGCATCACGTCGACACGGCCGCGCTGCAGCGCGACTGGGCCGGCTTCGCGACGCTGCTCACGCAACGCGAACTGCCGAAGCTCGACCGGGCCGGCGTCGGCTACCGGAAGCCGACCTTCACGCTGACGAATCCGTGAACGGTTGAGCGGTTGCATGGCTGAGCGACGGCGCGACGCAGGCGAACGCATCGCGCCGTCGCCCGCACCAAAGAAAAACGGCTTGCGACGCATCGCAAGCCGTTTTCGTTTTGCCGGCCGGCCCGAACCCGCAGCGCGGATCGGGCCGGCTTCATCGCATCAGGCCGGTTGTGCGGCCGCCCCGCTGCCCGACGGCGGCAGGCGCGCGCCGAGCTGTTCGGCATAGCGCGCCGCCGCGTTGCCGCAGACGATGTGGAACGTGTCGAGCGACACCCACGCGACGTCGAGCGCACCGAGACGATCGCGATCGACCGCCGACGGG
>NZ_JAAGPB010000889.1:0-2187 GCF_017104585.1 Burkholderia sp. Ac-20392 | reverse complement strand
CAGGCGCGCAGCCTTGTCCGGGTCCCCCGGCTGCCGGCCGCTCTCGCTCTCGAGGAACTGCAGAATCGGCTCGACCGTCGGCCGGTAGGCGTCGATGGATCGATCGGGCCGCATGATCGCCGCGCCGGTGAATTCCGTCCGGGAACCACCCGGCGTCGATCAGCGCGGCGAGGTCGATCGACCACGGCAGCACGCGCGTGATCGCGCGGATCGTCTCGTACGCGCGCTCGCCTTGCGGCGTGACGGTTTCGAGCGTGTAGGCGCCGTGCTGCGCGGCGAGCGCGTCCATCGTCGCGTGCATGTCGTCGCGGATGTTGCCGACGGTCAGCGACCAGCGCTCGTCGGCCGGGACGGCCGCGTTCACGCGATGCAGATACCACGCCTGGTGCGCGCGGTGAAACGAGCCCGCGCCGATGTGCAGCAGCACGGGCGTGCGGGCGGAGGGCGATTCGGTCATCAGAATTTTCTCCGAGAAACCCCGCCATTTCGCCGAGGGGCACTTCCTTCGGGGCGGATAGCGGGAAGGAAAGGCGTGCTGTTGACAGGCAGCTTCGTCCACGGGTTAGGATCACCGGCATGATCCTTGTCTACCGCTATCGCGTGAAGTCGCTCAATGGGCTGCTCAACAAGCAGAGCCGTGCGGTGAACTACGTCTGGAACTTCTGCAACGACACGCAGAAGCACGCGCTCAAGTGGGGCAAGAAGTGTCCTACAGGATTCGACCTGAACGTGCTGACGACCGGCAGCAGCAAGGAACTCGGTATTCACTCCGGCACGGTCAATGCGACGTGCGAGCAATACGCGAAGTCGCGCAGTCAGCACCGTCGGCCCTACCTGCGCTATCGCGGCAGGAAGTCGCTCGGCTGGGTGCCGATGAAGGGCCGAGACCTGAAGCGCGAAGGCGATGCGTTCCGCTTTGCCGGCAACACGTTTCGCGTGTTCAACAGTCGACCGCTTCCCGGAGGCAAGATCAAGGACGGAACCAACTTTGCGCAGGATGCACGCGGCAACTGGTTTCTGAACATCGTGATCGAGATGCCGGATGTGCAGGCCCGCCCGATCCGTTCCGGCGTCGGCATCGATCTTGGCCTGAAAGACTTCGCCACACTTTCGACCGGCGAGAAGTTGCCGAATGACCGGTTCGGCCGACGCGCGGCGGAAAAGCTTGCGAAAGCGCAGCGGGCGCGAAAGCACAAGCGGCATATCGCGAAGCTGCACGCCAAGGTGGCGAACGCCCGTGCCGATTTCCAACACAAGCTCGCGCTCGATCTGGTGCGGCGTTTCGATTACATCGCGGTCGGCAACGTGTCGGCCGCGAAGCTCGCCAGAACCAGGATGGCGAAGAGCGTCTACGACGCATCCTGGTCGTCTTTCCGGGACAAACTCCGCTACAAAGCGATCGCGCACGGTGCCACGTTCGAGGAAGTCGACGAAAGCGGTTCGACCCAGTCCTGTTCGTCGTGCGGGTCGAAAGACAGCACGACGCGGCCGAAAGGTATCGCGGGACTGCGAGTAAGAGAGTGGGCCTGCAGTGACTGTGGTGTCGAGCATGATCGAGATACCAACGCTGCGTTGAACATTCTCCGATGCGGACGTGCATCGCCAGATGTGGGAATCCACCGCCTTTAGGCGGAGGAGGACGTCAACCGGTGTCTCCTGTTGTGATCATTGTTGTCGAATACGATCATTTGCTCTTTGTGTGAGCGAATGATCGTATTCGGGCGAGCGAAAGTCAAGGCGGGGAAACGGCATTTCGATGGTGCGCTGCGGCGGCGCGTGCGGGCAGGGCGGGGAGGGCGCGAACGGACGGCCGATGCGGAAGGTGCTGTCAGCGTCCTTCGCGCGTCAACGCGACGAGTTCCTCGAGCAGCTTGCCGGCCGGCCCCGGCAGGATGCCGTGGCGGCGCCGGAACGCGGTGAGCGTGCGCACTGCGACGACCTCGCGCACCGGCAGCGTGTCGATCGTGCCGGCGCGCTGCTCGGCGCCGTACATCGGCTCGGCCATCCAGCTCAGGAAGCCGGCATGCGCGACGAGGCTTTTCAATGTCGTGACCGAGCGCGTCTCGACCGCGATGTCGTGCAGCGCGAGCCCGTGTGCGTCGAAGGTTGCGCGCAGGTGGTCGAACGGCGCGGTGCCGTCGGGCAGATCGGGAGAGCGGGGTGTAGGGAAAAGGTGTGTTTTGCGTT
>NZ_JAAGPB010000087.1:0-23449 GCF_017104585.1 Burkholderia sp. Ac-20392 | reverse complement strand
ACCCGAAGTACCCGAAGTACCCGAAGTACCCGAAGTACCCGAAGTACCCGAAGTACCCGAAGTACCCGAAGTACCCGAAGTACCCGAAGTACCCGAAGTACCCGAAGTACCCGAAGTACCCGAAGTAGTCCCCGAAGTACCTGAAGAACCCGACGTCCCAGAAGAACCCGACGTCCCCGAAGTCCCCGAGCTGCCGCCCGTCCCTGACGTGCTCGGCTTGATCGTCGGCGGCGTCGTCGGTCCGTCGACCGAGCCGCAACCATAGAGTGCGAGCAGCGACGAGACGGCCATCGTTACCGTCGTCTTCTTGAAGAGTTTGTGCATGTTGGCCTCGACATTGGAAGTGTGTCCAAGCCTCCTCTGCAAATTCCGCGCCACGACAGCTTTCCCGAAACGGTGTCGCGCTTTATTGCAGGAATCGGGAATATACGCGCGATTTAAACGGAGTTCCGGCGGTTTCGAGCGACGGGCACGCGCGGTGCGCCGGCGTGGCGGGAGCGATGTTCCCGTAAGCCGCCGTAACGCGCGGCGCGATGTTACGTAGCGTTCGATATCGCGTGACGCGGGCGGCCGCGAACCGAGGGCCGCATCTTTGACGAAACGGGCCGGCCCGATGAACATGGCGCGACATCCCCGGCTGCCGACGACGCCGCAACCACCACCACTCCACACAGGACACGGACATGAGCGAACAGGACAGGGAATACGGCAAGGCGCGACGCATCGACGTGATGGGCGACGCGTTCGTCGAGCGCGCGATGCGCGACCTCGACGGCTTTTCGCGCCCGCTGCAGAACTGGCTGAACGAGCACGCGTGGGGCAGCACGTGGCAGCGGGGCGGGATCGACCTGAAGACGCGCAGCCTGTGCACGTGCGCGATGCTGGCGGCGCTCGGCCGCAGCACGGAACTGAAGGGTCACATTCGCGGCGCGCTCAACAACGGCGCGAGCCTCGTCGAGATCCGCGAGGTGTTGCTGCACAGCGCGCTGTACGCAGGCGCGCCGGCCGCGGTCGAGGCATTCCGCAGCGCGCGGGAGGTGATCTCGGATCTCGGGTTGTCGGTACCCGACGACGAAGCCTGATTCCGCCGCGGCGCCGGCGGCACGGCACGGAATCAGGCCCTGTTACACGGTCGCGGCTTACGCGATGCGTGCCGACGGCGCGGCCACCTCGGCCGGCGCGGCGGCGACTTCGAGCAGCCAGTCGGCCGTGGCTTCCGGAATCGTGACCGGCAGCATGTGCCCGCCCTCGACCACCTTCAGCCGCACGCGCGCCGATTTCTTCGCGAGCGCTTCGCCGTGCTCGCGCCAGTTCAGGATCGGATCGGCGCGGCCATACAGTACGTCGACCGGCAGCGCGAGATCCGGGTAGCGGCGCTCCATCGCGGGCAGGTCGACCGGGGCCGATAGCAGGTCGGTCGCGGTCGCATAGAACACGTGCGGGCGCATCCCGAGCAGTCCACCCCCCTTGACCGGGAAGTCGCGCGGCACGTCTTCCGGCGCGAACACCTGGCGCACGGCCTTGCGGCCGGTCAGGATCGTCAGCGGAATCGCGAAGGTCCACGACACGAAGCGGCGCACCAGCGGCGACGGCAGCATCAGCGGCTTGAACGGCGCGGGCGGCTCGCTCTGCTCGTGCGACAGCGGCGCGATCAGCGCGAGGCGGCTCACGCGGTCCGCATGATTGAGGCCGACCGCGAGCGCGATCGCGCCGCCGAGCGAGTGGCCGACCAGCACCGGCTTGTCGAGCTTCAGCGCGTCGATGAACGCGGCGACCGTGCGGGCCTGCGCGAACACGTTCGCCTGCGAGCCCGCGCCGCGGAGCGAGCGGCCGGCGCCCGGCCGGTCGATGAGGATCACGCGATGCTGCTGCGCGAGCCGCGCGAGCGGCAGGTACGCGAAATTGCGCAGTTGCCCGGCGAGCCCGTGGACGAACACGATCGGCGGGCCGTTGCCGTATTCGACGTAGTGGATGCGGTCGCCGCCGATGTCGACGAAGCGGCCTTCGGGCGGAAACGCGCGCGTCACGCGGCGGGCCACGTAACCGGTAAACAGCGCGAGCGCGGCGAGCACCGCGACGACGCCGAGCAGCACGTTCTGGATCAGATGGAGCGTATGGGTCATGTCGGCCTCAGCGGGTTTCGAGTGCGGGTTCGGCAACCGGCGTCGTGGCGGCCGGGCCGGCTTTCGCGCGGCGTTCGAACTGCATCGCCGAATCGGCGAGTCCGCTGAACTTCAGCGATGCGAGATCGAGCACGTAGTTCTGGTGGAACTTCCACGGCTTGCTGTGCCCCTGCTTAGGCAGGATGCCGGCCGCGCGCTGGATGTAGCCCGAGCTCAGGTTGACGGCCGGCACGTTGCCGGGATCGCCGGTGCCGAGCCGCGGCACGCACGTGTCGTAGCCGTTCGCGCGCATGTGGTTGAGCAGCCGGCACACGTAGCGCGCGATCAGCTCGGCCTTCAGCGTCCACGACGCATTCGTGTAGCCGAACGACGAAGCAAGGTTCGGCACGTCGCTGTACATCATCCCCTTGTACGACACGGTGTCCGGCAGGTCGACCGCGCGGCCGTCGACGGTGACGCGCGCGCCGCCGAGCATCTTCACCTTCAGCCCGGTCGCGGTAACGATCACGTCCGCGTCGAGCTGCTGGCCACTCTTCAGCTTGAGGCCGGTCGGCGTGAAGCGCTCGATCTCGTCGGTGACGATCGACGCGCGGCCCGAGCGGATCGACTTGAACAGGTCGCCGTTCGGCACGAGGCACACGCGCTGGTCCCACGGCATGTAGCGCGGCGTCAGGTGCTTCGCGACGTCGAAGCCGGGGCCGACCTGCTTGCTGGCCGCGCGGATGATGAACTGCTTCGTCCGGTCCGGCTTGCGGCGCGACACGTTGTACAGGTACATCGTCAGCAGCACGTTCTTCACGCGCACGAGCCGGTGCGCGAGCCGCGACGGCAGCACGCGGCGCAGCGCGTTCGCGATCTTGTCGCGGGCGGGCAGCGACACGATGTAGGTCGGCGAGCGCTGCAGCATCGTCACGTGCTGGGCATCGGCCGCCATCGACGGCACGAGCGTGACGGCCGTCGCGCCGCTGCCGATCACCACGACGCGCCGGTTCGCGTACGACAGGTCCTTCGGCCAGTGCTGCGGATGCACGAGCTTGCCTTCGAACGTGTCCATCCCCGCCCAGTCGGGCAGGTAGCCGGCGTCGTAGTCGTAGTAGCCGCTGCACATGAACAGGAAGCGGCAGGTGTAGACGAGCGTGTCGGTCGCACCGTCGCGCGTGCGCTCGATGCGTACCGTCCAGCGCGCGCGGTTCGAATCCCAGTCGGCCGCCACCACCTTCTGGCCGTAGCGGATCGTCTTGTCGATGCCGTATGCGCGTGCGGTGTCGCGGATGTAGTCGAGGATCGTCTGGCCGTCCGAGATCGCCTTGTCGCTGTGCCACGGCCGGAAGCTGTAGCCGAGCGTGAACATGTCGGAATCCGAACGGACGCCCGGATAGCGGAACAGGTCCCAGGTGCCGCCGATCGCATCGCGCGCCTCGACGATCGCCACGCTGGCATACGGGCAGCGCTGCTTCAGGTGATAGGCCGCGCCGATGCCGGACAGGCCGGCGCCGACGATCAGCACGTCGAGGTCGTAACTGTCGCCACGGGCGTCGGGGGCGGGCGGCGCAGCGCGCCGGTCGGTCGTCGTCGAGGTCATGCGGGATCCTTGGTCGGCGTGGTCGGGAGCGCGGCCGGGGCATGCGCGCGTTCGAGGTTGCGGGCACGGGCGCGGCGTACGTGGCGCAGCATCAGCCACTGGTAGCCGGCGCCGAGCAGGCGCGCGATCCGGTCGAGCCGGCGCGCATCGGCGCCGACGAGCACGCGCCGCGCATTGCGCTCGACACCCGCGAGGATCTGCCGTGCGGCGTCGTCGGCCGTCGTCGCGTTGATCAGGCGGTTAGCCTGGCGGCGATGGGTCGCTTCGTCCTGGCCCGTGAGCGCGTGAATGCTGGTATCGACCCGGCCTGCGTCGACGATGCTCGTCGCGACGCCGCCCGGATGCACGCAGGTCGCGCTCACCGGCGCGCCGTCGAGTTCGAGCTCCATCCGCAGCGCCTCGGTGAAGCCGCGCACCGCGAACTTGGTCGCGTTGTACGCGCTTTGCGTCGGCATCGCGACGAGGCCGAACAGGCTCGACGTGTTGACGATGTGCCCGTCGCCCGATGCGCGCAGATGCGGCAGGAACGCCTGCGTGCCGTGCACGACGCCCCAGAAGTTGATGCCGACGATCCATTCGAGATCGGCGATGCGCGCGGTCCCGGCGCTGGCGGCCAGCGACACGCCCGCGTTGTTGAAGACCAGGTTGACCTTGCCGTGCTCGGCGCGCACGAAATCGGCCCATGCGAACACCGCATCGCGGTCGGACACGTCGAGCCGCCGCGTGCTCACGCGCACGCCGTGCTGCGCGCAGGCGGCCGCCGTGCCGGCGAGCCCGACGTCGTTGACGTCGCTCAGCGCGACCTCGCAGCCGCGCCGCGCGAGCTCGACCGCGAGGCTGCGGCCCATGCCCGAACCGGCGCCCGTGATCGCGGCGACCTTGCCGGAAAACCCGTTCATTCGTTGCTCCTCCCGTTCCGCTTGCGCTGCGCCGGCGGCGCGTCTAATGTGGTGTTGTTCGTCACCACTTTAGTTTTCGGGTGTCCTGATGTCAAATAGCGGAATGGAGAAAGCACTCGAAACGGAAAAGAAGGGCCGGTCGTATGGCGGCGTGGCGCCCGAGGTGCGGGCCGCGGAGCGGCGCGACGCACTGATCCGCGCGGCGACGCGCGTGTTCGGCACGGTCGGGTTCCGCAAGGCGACCGTGCGGTCGATCTGCCAGGAAGCGAAGCTGAACGATCGCTATTTTTATGCGGCGTTCGAGAGCACCGAGGATTTGCTGCGCTGCACCTACCTGCATCACGCGCAGCAGCTGCACGACGCGGTCGGGCGGGCAGTGGCCGAGCGCGGCGGCGATCTGCGCGAGAGCGTCGATGCGGGGCTCGCCGCGTTCTTCGCGTTCCTGCGCGACCCGTGCGCGGCGCGCGTGCTGCTGCTCGAGGTGATGGGCGTGAGCGCGGACACCGACATGACCTACCAGCGCATGCTGATCGATTTCGGCAAGCTGATCATGGCGATCGGCGCGCCGCGCGAAGCGGCGACGCCCGCGGAGCGCACCGAGCAGCGGCTGATCGGGCTCGCGCTCGTCGGCGCGATGACGAACGTCGGCGCGGCGTGGCTGCTCACCGAATATCGCGATCCGGAGGCGCAGATGGTCGCGAGTTGCAGGAAGGTGCTGCTGGGGACGTTGCGGGAGGCGGGGTAGATGCGCGGGCACGGGGCCGGTTGCCCGCGATCAGGCATGGCCGCTAATCGATAACAAGGAATCTATGCAAGCACGAAACCGATGGTTGCGCCGCATGACGTCGGCGGGAATGGCTGTTTCCGTCCTGGGGCTGACGGGCTGCGGCTGCTGGCCGTTCAGCGAGTCAACGACTTCTGAAACCGTGTGGAAGTCGCAGACTTTCGCGGCGAAGTTCAAGAACCGGGACCAGGAAGGGGATCGATGCCGCGATGCGATCTACACGCGACACCTCAAGGACGCCATTGCAGCGTGCAAGAGCGGGGAATATGAAAAGATCCGCAACGTCATTACCGGTGAGCCCGTGAAGCTCAGCCTGGCGAAGGCAACTTGCGAAGAGGCGCAGGACGAACTGGATCATGGCCTGCCCACCGGGTTTGACCAGAGGATCTTCAATCTGAAGCCGCTGCCCGACGAGTACGAAGCGTGCATGGCCGACAGTGGATTCAAGCGCGAACAGGTCGAGAAGAAGGCGTGCTACGTCAAGTTCATGTGACGGGCTTGCTGCCTGGCGAGACTGGCGTCGAACCATGGCGGCGGCGAAGCGGAACTGGCCGTCATGGATGTCGGATCATGCTACGTGCATGAAGAGATGTTTCCTCGTTCCGCTGCGACGTCTTCTTTGGCTAAGCAGGGCGTGAACGCTTCGTTGTTGGCGCCCCCGCCGTCTCCCCGATCCTCGCCTTCATCGCATCGACGAACGCCCGCACTTTCGGCGAAGGCAGCCGCGTCGACGGATACACCGCATGAATCCCGGCCGGCGCCGAGCGCCACGTGGGCAGCAGCCGCACGAGCCGCCCGGCTGCGACGTCGTCAGCGGTCGAGAAATCCGTCAGCAGCCCGAAGCCGCCGCCCGCGAGCACGATCGCGCGGCACGCGGTGGCGGTGTTCGACACGACCTGCGCGACACAGCGCACGGAAGCGGTGCCGCCGTTCACGTCTTCGAGTTCGACCGTGTGCGGGCGCGGCAGCGTCGACAGCATCACGAACGGCAGCGCGCCGAGCGCATCCGGATCTTGCGGCCGCCCGTGGCGCGCGACGAACGCGGGGCTCGCGACCAGCCATTTCTCGTACGTGCCGAGCTGCACCGCCCGATAGTTCGAATCGGCGAGGCGGCCGATGCGGATCGCGACGTCGAGGTTGTCCGCGACGAGATCGACCACACGGTCGTTCGCGACGAGTTCGACGTCGAGCCCCGGATGCCGGTCGCGCAACGCGACGACGGCAGGCGCGACGACCAGCGCGCCGTAGTCGATCGGCACGCTCACGCGCAGCGTGCCGCGCAGCGGCCCCGCGTCGGACGACACCGCGTCGAGCGCGCTTTCGGTGGCGCGCATGATGTCGCGGCACGCGTCGTAGAACGCCCGCCCCGCATCGGTCACGCTCAGCCGCCGCGTCGTGCGCACCAGCAGGTTCGCACCGACCTCGGATTCGAGGCGCTGCATGTGCGTGCTGACGACCGTCTTCGCCAGGCCGAGCCGCTCGGCCGCGGCCGTCAGCGAGCCGGCGTCGACCACCGCGACGAAGATCGCCAGCCGGTTCAGGTTCACGTCGCGCAGATCGGCCATCGTCGATTGTCCTATGGAAAAGGATAATGTTTCCTCGATTATCCGTCTTCTGGTGACGAACGGCGAGCGCTACGCTGCGGTTGTTCGTCGCCGATCCCCGGCGGCGCGAGATTCCGGAGAGTTTCCATGTCTGCCGCCAGCAAGCCTGCTTCGCCGATTCGTGTCTATTCGTTCCTGCTCTCGGGGCACGCACATCGCGTCCGGTTGTTCCTGTCGCTGCTCGGCCTGGCGTCCGAGACCGTCGACGTCGATCTCGCCGCCGGCGCACAGCGTGAACCGGCCTTCCTCGCGCTCAATCCGCTCGGGCAGGTGCCCGTGATCGACGATGGCGGCACGGTGATTGCCGATTCGAACGCGATTCTCGTGTACCTCGCGAAGCGCTATGGCGACGCGCACTGGCTGCCTGACGACCCGGCCGGCGCGGCAGTCGTGCAGCGCTGGCTGTCGTATGCGGCCGGGCCGATCGCATCGGGGCCGGCCGCCGCGCGGCTGGTGACCGTGTTCGGCGCGAAGCTCGACCAGGAGGCCGCCAAGCGCACGGCCGCGAAAGTGCTCGACGTGATCGACCACGAGCTGGCCGGCAAGCCGTTTGCCGCCGGCGCACAGCCGACGATCGCCGATATCGCCGCGTACTCGTACATCGCACACGCGCCGGAGGGCGGCGTGTCGCTCGAGCCGTATCCGCACGTGCGTGCGTGGCTGGCGCGCATCGAGGCGCTGCCGGGCTTCGTCGCGATGCCGACGACGCGCGTGGGCCTGCTCGCCGCATAACGCACACCGAAGCCGCGCCTGCTCAGGGAGAACGTGATGAACACCCCGACCGCCGTCGTACCGGGCTGGGAACTCGACACAGCGCCGTTTCACGCGGGCGAGCTCGCGGTGCAGCAGCGCGCGGGCGTGACGGACGCTGCGGGTTCGGCTGGCCGGCGCGGGATCCGGCGCTTCATGCCGGACCAGCACCGGACGTTTTTCGCGCAACTGCCGTTCTTCGTGCTCGGTGGCGTCGATGCGCACGGCCAGCCGTGGGCGACGCTGCGGGCGGGCGCGCCGGGGTTCGTGACGTCGCCCGACGCGCGCACGCTGCGCATCGCGGCGCGCGCGCTGCCGGGCGATCCGCTGGCCGGCGCGTGGCAGCCGGGCGCGCCGCTCGGCGGGCTCGGCATCGAGTTCGATACGCGGCGGCGCAATCGCGTCAACGGCGTCGTGCGCGCGGTCGACGGCGATGCGTTGACGATCGCGGTCGAGCAGAGCTTCGGCAACTGCGCGAAGTACATCCAGGGCCGCAAGCCGACGTTCATCGCACGGGAAGGCGATACGTCCGCCGGGCCCGACGTGTCGGACGCGTTGAACGATGCCGACCGTGCGCTGCTGGCGCAGGCCGATACGTTCTTCGTCGCGAGCGCGAACACGTCGGCGGACGCGGGCGCCGCGCGCGGCGCGGACGTGTCGCATCGCGGCGGGATGCCGGGCTTCGTTCGCGTCGACGATGCGCGCACGCTGACGACGCCGGATTTCAGCGGCAACCGCTTCTTCAACACGCTCGGCAATTTGCAGCACGATCCGCGCGCGGGGCTGCTGTTCGTCGATTTCGACAACGGCGACCTGCTGTATGTGGCTGCGCGCGCCGAGATCGTGTGGGACGGGCCGCTCGTCGCGTCGTTCGACGGTGCGCAGCGGGTCGTGCGGTTCCATGTGCGGGAAGTGCGGCGCATGCGCGCGGTGCTGCCGTTCCGGTGGTCGGCGGTCGAGCGTGCGCCGCAGTTCGCGGCGATGGCGGCGGGGGTGGGGGCAAACGCAGTTGCAAGCGCAGGCGCAGTTGTGGTGCCGTCCGCATCCGCATCCGCATCCGCATCCGCATCCGCATCCGCACCCGCACCCGAATCAACATCGGCATCGACGACCGCATCGACATCGGCACCCGCATGGCGGCTGCTGCGCATCGCGAAGATCGTCGACGAAGCGCGCGCGATCCGCTCGTTCCATTTCGAACCGGTGGACGGCGGCACGTTGCCCGCCTACGAAGCCGGGCAGCACCTGACGCTGCGCGTCGCGCTGCCGGGCAGCGATTCGCCGGCGATTCGCAGCTACACGCTCTCCGATGCACCGGGCGGCGCGCATTACCGGATTACCGTGAAGCGCGAAGGGCGCGTATCGGCGTGGCTGCACGAGCACGCGCAGGCGGGCATGACGCTCGACGCGCAGATGCCGCGCGGCCGCTTCTCGTTCGATCTCGCGAGCCCGCGCCCGGCCGTGCTCGTGTCGGCCGGTATCGGCATCACGCCGATGATCGCGATGCTGCGCCGTGCGCTGGCCGACGATCAACCGTCGCGTCGCGTGGTGTTCGTGCACGGGGCGCGCGAATCGGATGATCGACCGTTCGCCGAGGCGCTGGCGCGCGTCGCAGCTACCGACGAGCGGCTGTCACTCCACTGGTTCGACAGCCATCCTCACGAAGGCTCGGCAGCACATGCCGGCCGCATCGACGTTGCCCAACTGAAGCGGATTCTTTCGTTCGACGATTACGACTTCTACCTCTGCGGACCGTCTGCGTTCATGCGCGACTTGTACGACGGACTGCGTGCGTTGAACGTGCCGGACGAACGCATCCGTTTCGAGGCATTCGGGCCGTCGAGCGTGGTACGCAGCGCGACCCGCGCGGCCGCAACGCCAGCGGTGGCGGGCGTGCCGGTCGTATTCCGGCGCACCGGCCGCGAAGCCGCGTGGGTGCCCGCCGACGGCACCTTGCTCGAATTCGCGGAGGGGCAGCGCGTGGATGTGCCGTCCGAATGCCGCTCCGGGTCGTGCGGCACGTGCGCGACGCGCGTGCTGTCCGGCGCGGTCGACTACGAGCAGGCGCCCGATGCACCGGTCGAGCCCGGCTGCGCGCTGCTGTGCGTCGCGCGGCCCGCGCAAGGGTCGGAACCGCTCGTGCTCGACCGCTGACGCACCCTGCGACACGCCGCCGCAGACGGCCTGCTGCGCGAAAAGCGCGCGCAACTGCTTCTTTTTTCGGATGCCGGTCGGATCGACGATAGCGTCAACCGATAGATGAAAGGAGCGCAATCATGAAACTGCTCGGCATGATCAAACTGGTCCTGTGGAGTTTCTTCGGCGTACGCAACAGCAAGGCGCACGCGACCGATCTCGCAAACGCCAACTTCACGCTGCTGCCGTTCGTGGCGATCATCCTCGCGGTGCTCGTCGGGGCGGTCATCTACGGCGTCGTGCACCTGGTCGTCGATCCGACCGTGACGATGCAGGGGTTCTGAGCGGCCACCCGCCGGATCCCGAGCGGGAGAACGTTCCCGCTCCGAATTCCAGCCATATGACCGGCGCGCAACTGCGCCGGTGATCGAGGCGGCCGCGCATGACGTCAGTCACGCGCACATCGGCACCGTCGCCGTGCCGCCCGAGTCGCACTGTCCCGACTCCCGACTCCCGACTCCCGCCTTCGCCGCCTCCCGTTTCGCCCGATTCCAGGGCGGCCAGCCCTGTCCGGGGTAAAATGCGCGCCGCGCCGCGATGTCGCGCGCGACGGGCACGCCGCCGTTCCATCGAACGGTGCGCGCAAGTACGTCGCACCGGCCCCGAGGCGTTCGAAGCGTCCCCCCGCATGACCAGACCGCGCGATGCAGCCGGCGCCCGACACGCCTCCGACGAACCCGTCGACGGCTGCGTCGGTTCCCGGTGCGTCACCTGAATCCGAGTCCCATCCTGCGTCTTACCGACCGAGCGGCCCGCTTGCGCGCCGTATCGTCCGGTTCGTCTGATGAATATCGGGCCGGCGCATGCGTCCGGCGGAGGGGCCGGGTCCGGTCGCGGGCACGCTTCGCAGCTTCTTAACGGGTTTCGACAGGGTCGAGTGGCGAGTTTTCCATCCAGAACAATGACGGTGAATAGAACAACAGCGTCGCCCGCACGGCGGCGGCGCGCGAAGGTCGGGCTTGGCGTCGGTCTCGGCATCACGCTTTTCGCGGCACAGGCCGCCGCGGCGCAGGGCGACACGCCTGCGCCGGACGTCGACGCAGCCGGCAGCGCGACGCTGCCGACGATCACGGTGAGCGGCGAGCGCGGCAACGCGCTGCGCGTACGCAACGCGTCGGTCGCGGGGCTCGACGACACACCGCTGCGCGATACGCCGGCGTCGGTGAGCGTCGTCACGCGCGCACAGCTCGACGACCAGCAGGCAAAGCGATTGAGCGACGTCGTGCGCAACGACGCGTCGGTCGTCAACGACTATGCGCCGGTCGGTTATTTCGAAGGCTTTGCGATCCGCGGCTTCCCGGTCGATCTCGCGAGCGCGATCCGGATCGACGGGCTGACGGTGTCCGGCGAGCAGAACGTGCCGCTCGAGAACAAGGAACGCGTCGAGATCCTGAAGGGGCTCGCCGGCATCGACAGCGGCGTCGTCGCGCCGGGCGGCGTGATCAACTTCGTGACGAAGCGCTCGGCGAACGTCGCGAGCGTGACGGGTGGCGTCGACAGCCGCGGCTCGACCTCGGCGGCCGTCGATCTCGGCCGCCGCTTCGGCCCCGACAATCAGTTCGGCTTCCGGATCAATGCCGCGAAGGAGAACATGCACTCGTACATCGACGGCACGAACGGACGGCGCACGTTCGGCTCGATCGCCGCCGACTGGGACATCAGCCCGCGCGCGAGCCTGCAGCTCAATGCCGAATTCCAGCAATGGATCCAGCGTTCCGCACCCGGCTACCAGCTGCTTGGCGGCACCGTCGTGCCATCGATCAAGACGACGTCGAAGGCGCTCGGCACGCAGCCGTGGGCGAAACCGGTGACGACCGACGCGCTGAACCTGAACGCGCGCTTCGACTACCAGTTCAACGACGACTGGAAGGCCTATATCGCCGCCGGCCGCAGCCGCACGATGATCGACGACAACAGCGCGTTCGCATACGGCTGCGCGTATGCGGCGAGCTGCACGGCGGGTGCGACGTCGCCGTTCTTCTTCGGCGCGAACGGCGACTACGACGTGTACGACTTCCGCAGCCCTGGTGAATATCGTCGCAACGACGACCTGCGCGCGGTCACGACGGGCAAGTTCGCGACGGGCCCGCTGCGGCACGAGCTGACGCTCGGCGTGAGCGTGCAGCGCCGCGTCGTGAGCATGGCCGACGCCGTGTACGACTACGTGGGCAGCGAGAACATCTACGGGCCCGACACGACGTTCTCGCCGTCGCCGAATTCGCCCGGCCCGTCGTATCCGCGCCTCGATGCGTGGCAGTATGGCGTGTTCGGGCTCGACCGCATCAGCCTCGGCGAACACTGGCAGGTGCTCGCGGGCGGCAAGGAAGTGCTGCTGCGCCAGCGCAGCTGGAGCAGCCTCGACGGCGAGACGACGCATACCGACCGTTCGGTGTTCCTGCCGCAGGTCGCGCTCGTCTACAAGCCCGTGAACGTGCTGTCGCTGTACGCGTCGTACAGCAAGGCGCTGTCGCTCGGCGACCAGGCGCCCGTGCGCGCGACCAACGCGTATGCGTTCCTGCCGCCCGTCGAATCGCACCAGTTCGAGGTCGGCGCGAAATACGACTGGCTCGACCGGCTGAGCCTCACGGCCGCCGTGTTCTCGATCAGCAAGCCGTTCCAGTTCGCCGACCCGGACGCATCGGGCACGAGCTACACGTTCGTGCAGCGCGGCACGCAGCGGCACCAGGGGATCGAGCTCGGCGCGGCCGGGCGCGTGACCGAGCGTCTGGGGCTGACGGCCAGCGTCGCGGCGATTCGTGCGCGTGCATATGATTCGGGGTCGCCGGCGTACGAAGGGCACCAGATCATCAACGTACCGGCGCTGCGCGCGTCGCTGTATGCGGACTACGCGGTGCCGGGCGTCGCGGGGCTGAACGTGCTGGGCGGCGTCGAATACAGCGCGGCCCGCAACGCGAACGAGGAGGGCACCGCGCGCGTGCCGTCGTGGTTCGTGTTCAATCTCGGCGCGCGCTATACGACGAAGATCGGCGGCCATCGCACGGTGTTGCGCGTGTCGGTGGACAACCTGTTCAACAAGTTCTACTGGCGCGACGCGGGCGAGCAGCAGGGCGATGCGTACCTGTTCCCGGGTGCGCCGCGCACCGCGCGCGTGTCGTTGACCTATGATTTCTGACCGTCCGGAACCGGCCGCGTGACGCGTGGCCCCGGCAGCTAACCTGGAGAGCACAGACGATGTCCCCACTCGAAATCGCCGGCGTGATCGTCAGCGCGCTCGCGATCTGGCTGACCGCGAAGCGGCGCATGCTGTGCTGGCCGGTCGGGCTCGTGTCGGTCGCGCTGTACGGCTGGATCTTCTTCGACGCGAAGCTGTATTCGGACATGCTGCTGCAGGGCGCGTTCGCGATGCTGCAGGTGTACGGCTGGCAACGCTGGCTCGCGCAGCGTGCGAGCGAGGCCGACGGCAGCGCGGCGCCGGCCGGCGGCGTGCGGGCGGCGAACCTATCAAGAAAGCAGGAGGCATGACCGCAGTGCAGAAGATCAAAGTGTTGTGCGTCGACGATTCGGCGCTGATCCGCAGCCTGATGACCGAGATCATCAACAGCCAGCCCGACATGACGGTGTGCGCGACCGCGCCCGATCCGCTCGTCGCGCGCGAACTCATCAAGCAGCACAACCCCGATGTGCTCACGCTCGACGTCGAAATGCCGCGGATGGACGGGCTCGACTTCCTCGAGAAGCTGATGCGCCTGCGGCCGATGCCGGTCGTGATGGTGTCGTCGCTGACCGAGCGCGGCTCGGAAATCACGCTGCGCGCGCTCGAACTCGGCGCGGTCGATTTCGTCACGAAGCCGCGCGTCGGGATTCGCGACGGGATGCTCGACTACGCGGAAAAGCTCGCCGACAAGATCCGCGCGGCGTCGCGTGCACGCGTGCGCCAGGCGCCGCAGCCGCAGGCCGTCGCGCGCGCGGCGGACAGCCACCCGGCCGCGCCGATGATCAACAACCCGCTCGTCAGTACCGAGAAGCTGATCATCATCGGCGCGTCGACGGGCGGCACCGAGGCGATCCGCGAAGTGCTGACGCCGCTGCCGCCGGATGCGCCGGCCGTGCTGATCGCACAGCACATGCCGCCGGGCTTCACGAAGTCGTTCGCGCAGCGGCTGAACGGCCTGTGCCGGATCGCGGTGAAGGAAGCCGAGCATGGCGAGCGCGTGCTGCCGGGTCACGCGTATATTGCGCCGGGCCACGCGCACCTGTTGCTTGCGAGAAGCGGGGCGAACTATATTGCGCAACTGTCGGACGAACCGCCGGTGAACCGGCACCGTCCGTCGGTCGACGTGCTGTTCCGCTCGGCGGCGACGCACGCGGGCAAGAACGCGATCGGGGTGATCCTGACCGGGATGGGCCGCGACGGCGCGGCCGGCCTGCTGGAAATGAAACGCGCGGGCGCTCACACGTTCGCGCAGGATGAAGCAAGCTGCATCGTGTTCGGCATGCCGCGCGAGGCGATCGCGCTCGGCGGCGCGGACGAGATCGTGCCGCTCGCCGAGATGAGCCGCCGCGTGATGGCGCGCCTGGCGACGATGGGCGACCGCGTGCAGCGCGTTTGAATGGAATGTCACGGGGCGCGTGCCACGATACGCGTCCCGACGGAAACGAATCTGGAAAGGAACGACGATGGACAAGAGCATGAAAATCCTGGTGGTGGACGATTTCCCGACGATGCGCCGGATCGTCCGCAACCTGCTCAAGGAACTGGGCTACTCGAACGTCGACGAGGCCGAAGACGGCGCGGCCGGCCTGGCGCGGCTGCGCGGCGGCGGTTTCGACTTCGTGATCTCCGACTGGAACATGCCGAACCTCGACGGCCTCGCGATGCTGAAGGAAATCCGCGCGGACGCGACGCTCACGCACCTGCCGGTGCTGATGGTCACGGCCGAGTCGAAGAAGGAGAACATCATCGCGGCGGCGCAGGCCGGCGCGAGCGGCTACGTCGTGAAACCGTTTACGGCCGCGACGCTCGACGAGAAGCTGAACAAGATCATCGACAAGATGGCGAAGGCCGGGAGCTGACGTGAACGAGCCGATCCATGCCGCGCTGACCGGCGCCGGGTTCAGCGCCGACGGCCAGGCCGAAGGCGCCGATTTCGCGAGCGACCGCATCCTCGCGCGTATCGGCCATGTCACGCGCACGCTGCGCGATTCGATGCGCGAGCTCGGGCTCGACAAGCACGTCGAGCGGGCGGCGGAAGCCGTGCCCGATGCGCGCGACCGGCTGCGCTACGTCGCGACGATGACCGAGCAGGCCGCCGTGCGCGTGCTGAACGCGATCGAAGTCGCGAAGCCGATGCAGGAGCGCATCCAGAACGAGGCCGAGGCACTCGACGCGCGCTGGGCGCAGTGGTACGCGGCACCGATCGAGCACGCGGAAGTGCGCGAGCTGATGGACGATACGCGCACGTTCCTGCGCACGCTGCCGGAATCGACTTCGGCGACCAGCGCGCAACTGCTCGAGATCATGCTCGCGCAGGATTTCCAGGACCTGACCGGGCAGGTGATCAAGAAGATCATGGACATGGTCTACCTGATCGAGCAGCAGCTCCTCACCGTGCTCGTCGAGAACATCGCGCCCGAGCGGCGCGAGCAGTTCGCGGCCACCGCGGCTTTGCTCGCCGCCGAGCAGATGAGCTCGACCGGCAGCCCCGAGTCGCTGCTGAACGGCCCGCAGATCGCGCCGGAAGGCAAAACCGACGTGGTCCAGGACCAGGGGCAAGTGGACGACCTGCTCGCCAGCCTGGGCTTCTGACCCTGCCGCATGCATCGGCGCGCCGCGTGTCGCGGTGCCGCCCGATGCACGCGTCACACGTTCCCCGCACCGCTTTCCCGCGCGCGTCTCACTTGCGAGACCCAGCGTCGTCCTGCGTCAAATTGACACTTCGGCACACTCAGCAGGCATACTACGCGTCAGCAGCAACGTAGCGTCATTCGTAAGATTTCATATGTTGGAAGGTGGCGCGGGCACGATGGCCGTTCCGCCGGCAACGAAGCCAGTCCCTTGGGGGGGAACGTGAAGCTGAAACGCTTGGGCTGGGCCGTCACGCACGCGACGGCTGCAATGGGTGTGCTGTGGAGCCTCCACGCACACGCGGAACTGGGCGGCGCACCGATGTCGCCGCCGGCGGACGATCAGGCCGCAACCGTGCGCGCGCTGCAGCGTGCGATGCGTTCGGCAGACGGCGTGCAGACGAGCACGGCCGCCTATACCGTCCGCGAGATCACGCTCGGATCGGGCACCGTCATCCACGAATACACGTCGGCCGCCGGCAGCGTGTTCGGCCTCGCATGGCAAGGGCCGACGATGCCGGATCTTGCCTCGCTGCTCGGCAGCTATTTCCCGCAGTACACCGCAGGCGTCCAGGCGGCGCACAAGGCGCGCGGCTGGCGCGCGCCCGTGTCCGTCGACACGAGCGGCCTCGTGATCCGGACAGGCGGCCACATGGGCGCCTTCTCGGGCCAAGCGTGGCTGCCAGCGGCGCTGCCTGCCGGCCTGACCGGCACCGACATCCAGTGACAGCGGGAGAGCGATCTTGAGAATTCCTCGTACATTCAAGCGCTGGCTCGGCGTGCTGGGCCTCGCGGCGGCCACGGCCATCCTCGTGACGGCATGCGGCGGCGGCGACGGCGGCGGCAGCAGCTCGGGCAACAACGGCAACAACGGCAACACCGGTAACGGCGGCTCGGACGGCAATTCCGGGAACACGGCCGTCATCACCGTCAACGCCGGCGTCGCGAACGTGATCAACATCCCGACCGTCAGCCTGAAGGTCTGCGCGCCGGGCACGTCGAACTGCCAGGTGGTCAACAACGTGCTCGTCGATACCGCGTCCTACGGGCTGCGGCTCGTCGGCAGCGCCGTGTCGGGCGTGCTCGGCAGCCTCCCGCAGGTGACGAGCGGCGGCGCGCCGGTCGCCGAGTGCGGCAAGTTCGTGTCGAGCTATACGTGGGGTTCGGTGCGCACGGTCGACCTGTCGATCGGCTCCGAGCAGGCGAGCTCGCTGCCCGTGCAGATCATCGGCGATCTCGGCACGACGAACGTGCCGAGTTCGTGCACGAACGGCGGCGCGTCGGCCAACTCGGCGAGCGCGCTCGGTGCGAACGGGATCCTCGGCATCGGGCCGGCGCCGGTCGACTGCGGCACGACCTGCGCGACGTCGACGTCGACGAACAACAACTACTACGCATGCCCGAACGGCGACAACGCGAACTGCGCGGTGGCGCTCGTGCCGGTGGCGCAGCAGGTGGCCAACCCGGTGCATCGTTTTGCCGACAGCAGCGGGGTGAGCGTGAGCATGCCGACCATCTCGAACAACGGACAGGCGAGTGCGACCGGGACGCTGACGTTCGGCCTGCCCGACCTGACCGGAAAAACCGTGATGACGTCGACCACCACGGGCGACGTCAACGCGACGTTCCTCGGACGCAACGTGACCGCGTTCTTCGACACGGGTTCGAATGCGTACTTCTTCAACGATTCGTCGCAGACGGCCTGTTCGAAGAACACGCAGTTCTACTGCCCGTCGGCGTCGACCACCTACTCGGCGACGCTGACCGGCCAGAACGGCGTGAGCGGTACGGTATCGATGCCCGTCGTGAATGCGGATTCGCTGTTCTCGAACCCGTCGACGTTCGCGTTCAACGACATCGCGGGTCCGTTCGGCTCGTCCAGCTGGCTCGACGTCGGCATGCCGCACTTCTACGGCAAGACGATCTACTTCGGGATGGACAAGACCGCGAGCGGCGGCGCGGCGCCTTTCGTCGCGTTCTGACGCGGCACGGCAGTACGCTGAAGAGAGGGGGCGAGCGATCGTCCCCTTTTTTTATTCGCCGGCCGTGCGCGGCATGACGGGTCCGACCGGCGCGCCGCCGCGTGCGGGCACAGCGCCTACGATGTAATACCGGCATCCGTGCCGGCACGACATCGAGGAGGCAGCGCCATGAACCCGCGCATACAACGCATCACGCCGTTCCTGTGGTTCGACCGCGACGCCGAGGCGGCCGCCGGCTTCTACGTCTCGGTGTTCGACAACGCGCGCATCGTGCACGTCGCGCGCTACGGCAAGGCCGGCGCGCACGCGTCCGGCAGCGCGGAGGGCGCGGTGATGACCGTCGCGTTCGAGCTCGACGGGCAGGCGTTCGTCGCGCTGAACGGCGGCCCCGTGTTCCAGATCACGCCGGCCGTGTCGTTCGTCGTCAACTGCCGGGACCAGGACGAAATCGATCGCTACTGGGCGCACCTGTCGGAAGGCGGCGACGAGCGCGCGCAGCAGTGCGGCTGGCTGCGGGACCGCTTCGGCGTGTCGTGGCAGGTCGTGCCGGTGCAGATGAGCGAGCTGATGACGGGCGATTCGGCGCGCGCGGAGCGCGTGATGGCGCAGGTGATGACGATGAAGAAGCTCGACCTCGACGCGCTGCAGCGGGCGGCGGCGGGCTAGGGGCCGGGGAGTCGCACGGTGCTGGCGTGGACCGGCGAATCGGCGCCGGGGTCGGGGCTGCGCAAGCCCGCGAGCGGCCGGAACGGGTGCTAGACCGGTGGCCGGCCGTCACGCATCAGGCGCGTATGGTCGAGGAAGCGGTGACCGGGCCCGTACGTGGTGCTTTCGATCTGGACGGCGTCGGCCGGTGCGACCAGGCGCCCGGCGGCATCGACGGACACCGATTCGATCTCGACGACCGGCACGCACCAGGCCGCGCGGGCGCGTTCCGCCGGTTCGCCGCGCGCATCGACGCAGCGGAACGTGAAGCTTGCCGGGAAATCCTGCGCGCGCAGGGTTTGCGTCGATCCGTTCCACGCATGGTGCAGCGCGATCGTGCCGGGATGCGGCGCGTCAGGCGCCTGCGCGCCGGGCGGCGGAGCCGGCGTGCCTGCGCAGCCGGCTGTCAGCGCGCAGGCGAGCGACAACGGAACGAGCGGATGACGGAGCATGGTGCGGTTCGACCGGAATCGGTAATGGCGAAGGGTAGCGCGCTTTGCGCGCCCCCGTAATGCCGGCCGGTTAATCGAATGCAGCGCACGCTCGCCGATTATCGATCGCACCCGATTTCATTCGGATGTAATCAAATGCTGGATTATCCGGGCTGTCGTTTCTGTCAGGTCTTCAAGATTATTAAAATGACGCGGCATGCAAGTCGATGGCGCCGCATTCCGCTGTTGCAGCCGTTCCCGTGCCACTCCGCACCGTGCCTGCGGGCGATGCGGCCGGATACGCGCACTACCCGGAATGTGAAAAGAGATGGAGCCCGTGGAAATTCAAACATATAATGCCGGCGTTGTTTCCGGGGTCGTCTATATAAAACAGGAGGGTAATAAAATGAATTTTTCTGAAGCCGTTCGTTCCGTACTCAATAAATACGCGACATTCGACGGCCGCGCGCGTCGTGCCGAATACTGGTATTTCGTGTTGCTGAGCTTCATCCTTTCGATCGCCACCCAGATCATCGGCGTGGCAGGCCGCAACGCGGGCCTGATCACGGTGCTGCTGCTCGGCGTGCTCGCGCTGGTTTCGCTGGCGCTGATCATTCCGGGCATCGCGGTCAGCGTCCGCCGCCTGCACGATACGGGCCGCTCGGGCTGGTTCCTGCTGCTCGCGCTGATTCCGATCGTCGGCAGCATCCTGCTGCTCGTGTGGACGTGCTCGCGCGGCACCGAAGGTCCGAACCGCTTCGGCGAGGATCCGGTCGCGGTAGCCTGACCGACGCCTGCCCCGACGCGCGACGCCGTCGCGTCGGGGCCCGGTTTCGCGTCGCACCCGTCACGCCGTTTCACCGCTACACCCTTTCCGGACTTTTCCTCGCTTCGCACCGTCGCCGCTCCGTCCGGCGCCACCCCCCCGCTATCGCACCCGCCGGCACGTTTTTCCGCCGCGCCGCACACCGTTCCGTCCCCCGTCCAGCCGCGTTCGCACCGGCTCGCCCGATTCCCCGAAATACCCCCCTTTCCCGGCTTTGCTCGACCGATCGGCGTTTGACGCCTCCATGAATAATCGGTGTCACTGGAAAGCGGCATTCCGCCGTACCCGACTGGAGGCCCCGTGGCAGACGAGAGCGATCTCGACAAGACCGAAGCCGCCACTCCCAGGCGCCGCGAAAAGGCGCGCGAGGAGGGGCAGGTCGCGCGTTCGCGCGAGCTGGCTTCGTTCGCGCTGCTCGCGGCCGGGTTCTATGGCGCGTGGCTGCTCGCAGGCCCATCGGGCGGGCATCTGCAGGCGATGCTGCGCGGCGCGTTCACGTTCGATCGCGCGACCGCGTTCGACACGAACCGGATGTTGTCGGCGGCCGGCAGCGCGAGCCTCGAAGGTTTCGCCGCGCTGCTGCCGATCCTCGCGCTCACCGGCGTCGCCGCGCTGCTCGCGCCGATGGCGCTCGGCGGCTGGCTGATCTCGTCGAAGACGTTCGAGCTGAAGTTCGACCGCCTGAACCCGATCTCGGGCCTCGGCCGGATCTTCTCGATCCAGGGGCCGATCCAGCTCGGGATGTCGCTTGCGAAGACGCTGGTCGTCGGCGGGATTGGCGGCATCGCGATCTGGCGCAGCAAGGACGAGCTGCTCGGCCTCGCGACGCAGCCGCTCGGCGTGGCGCTGCCCGATGCGCTGCACCTGGTCGCCGTGTGCTGCGGCACGACGGTCGCCGGGATGCTGGTGGTCGCCGCACTCGATGTGCCTTACCAAATCTGGCAGTACAACAAGAAGTTGCGCATGACGAAGGAAGAAGTGAAGCGCGAGCATCGCGAGAACGAAGGCGATCCGCACGTGAAGGGGCGGATCCGCCAGCAGCAGCGTGCGCTCGCGCGCCGCCGGATGATGGCGGCGGTGCCGCAGGCCGACGTGGTCGTCACGAACCCGACGCACTTCGCCGT
Organism: Burkholderia sp. Ac-20392; assembly: GCF_017104585.1. Lineage (NCBI taxonomy): Bacteria > Pseudomonadati > Pseudomonadota > Betaproteobacteria > Burkholderiales > Burkholderiaceae > Burkholderia > Burkholderia sp. Ac-20392. The sequence continues at coordinate 2,638 of NZ_JAAGPB010000087.1, read as the reverse complement.
CGCGCTGCAATACACGGACGGCGAGATGCGCGCGCCGAAGGTCGTCGCGAAGGGCGTGAACCTCGTCGCCGCGCGCATCCGCGAACTCGCGGCCGAACACAACGTGCCGCTGCTCGAAGCGCCGCCGCTCGCGCGTGCGCTGTATCACAACGTCGAACTCGAACGCGAGATTCCCGGCTCGCTGTACTCGGCCGTCGCCGAAGTGCTCGCGTGGGTCTACCAGCTCAAGCGCTTCCGTTCGGAAGGCGGCGCGTTCCCCGCGATGCCGGTCGATCTGGAAGTGCCGGCCGACCTAGACAAGGGCGCGTCGGTGTCCGCCGACGATGAACGCGAAGAGCAGGAAGACACGCTCGGCAAGGGAGGTAGAGCATGATTAGCCCCCACGCTCACGTTCGTTCGCTGCTCCCCAAGGGGGCGGCTGCCGCCCTTGGGGCGGCCCGGCGGGAGGCAGCATGAGCACCCCGACCGGCCTGTTCGCGAAGCGCCCGAACATGTTCGCGGGTACCAACCTGCGCGCGCTCGCGGGCCCGATCCTCATCTGCATGATCCTGGGGATGATGATCCTGCCGCTGCCGCCGATGCTGCTGGATCTGCTGTTCACGTTCAACATCGCGCTGTCCGTGATGGTGCTGCTCGTCAGCATGTACACGATGAAGCCGCTCGACTTCGCGGCGTTCCCGAGCGTGCTGCTGTTCTCGACGCTGTTGCGCCTGTCGCTGAACGTCGCCTCGACGCGCGTCGTGCTGCTCGAAGGCCACACGGGCCCGGACGCGGCCGGCCAGGTGATCGAGGCGTTCGGCCACTTCCTCGTCGGCGGCAACTTCGCGGTCGGTATCGTCGTGTTCGTGATCCTGATGATCATCAACTTCATGGTGATCACGAAGGGCGCGGGGCGGATCGCCGAAGTGTCCGCGCGCTTCACGCTCGACGCGATGCCCGGCAAGCAGATGGCGATCGACGCCGACCTGAACGCGGGCCTCATCAACGAAGAGCAGGCCCGCAAGCGCCGCCTGGCCGTGTCGCAGGAAGCCGAGTTCTACGGGTCGATGGACGGCGCGTCGAAGTTCGTGCGCGGCGACGCGATCGCCGGCCTGATCATCATGGCGATCAACGTGATCGGCGGGCTGATCGTCGGGATGGTTCAGCACGACATGACGTTCGCCGCAGCCGGCACGAACTACACGCTGCTGACGATCGGCGACGGCCTCGTCGCGCAGATCCCGTCGCTCGTGATCTCGACCGCGGCCGGCGTGATCGTGTCGCGCGTCGCGACCGACGAGGACATCGGCACGCAGATCACCGGCCAGCTGTTCACGAACCCGCGCGTGCTGAACATCACCGGCGCGATCATCGTGCTGATGGGGCTGATCCCCGGCATGCCGCACTTCGCGTTCCTCGCACTCGGCGGCGGCGCGATCTGGCTGGCCCGCACGCAGACCAAGCGCGCGGCGGCCCGCAAGGCGGCCGGCGACCTGACCGACATCGCGCCGCCCGCGGTGCTGCCGTCGGACAGCCACGAGGCGACCTGGGACGACGTGCAGCTGATCGACCCGCTCGGGCTGGAAGTCGGCTACCGGCTGATTCCGCTCGTCGACAAGAACAGCGACGGCGAACTGCTCAAGCGCATCAAGAGCATCCGCAAGAAATTCGCGCAGGAAATCGGCTTCCTGCCGCCGGTGATCCATATCCGCGACAACCTCGAACTGCGGCCGAACGCGTACCGGATCGCGCTGAAAGGCGTCGAGATCGGCGTCGGCGAAGTGTTCCCGGGCCAGTGGCTCGCGATCAACCCCGGCCAGGTGACGGCCGCGCTGCCGGGCGCCGTCACGCAGGATCCCGCGTTCGGGCTGCCGGCCGTGTGGATCGACGTCGCGATGCGCGAACAGGCGCAGGTGTACGGCTACACGGTGGTCGACGCGAGCACGGTCGTCGCGACGCACCTGAACCATCTGGTCGTCCAGCACGCGGCCGAACTGCTCGGCCGCCAGGAAGTGCAGTCGCTCGTCGAGCGCACCGGCAAGGATGCGCCGTCGCTCGTCGAGGACCTCGTGCCGAAGACGATTTCGCTGACGACGCTGCAAAAGGTGCTGCAGAACCTGCTCGAGGAAGGCGTGCCGATCCGCGACATGCGCACGATCCTCGAGGCCGTGTCCGAACACGCGGGCCGCGGCGATGCGTTCGAGATCACGGCCGCGGTGCGGTTGTCGCTCGGCCGCGCGATCACGCAGCAGTGGTATCCGGGCGCCGGCGAAATGCAGGTGATGGGCCTCGACTCGAATCTGGAGCGCGTGCTGTCGCAGGCGCTCGCCACCGGCGCGAACCCGGGCCTCGAACCCGGCCTCGCGCACAACCTTCTGACCGGCACGCAACAGGCGATGCTGCGTCAACAGAATCTCGGGCTGCCGCCCGTGCTGCTCGTGCAGCACGCGCTGCGCGCGATGCTCGCGCGTTTCCTGCGCCGCAGCCTGCCGCAATTGAAAGTGCTGTCGTATGCCGAAGTGCCGGACACACGCACGATCAAAGTCGTTAACGTCATCGGGGGTTCCGCTTGAACATTCGCAAATTCACCGGCGCAACGAGCCGCGACGCACTTCGTCTCGTGCGCGAGGCACTCGGCGCCGACGCGGTCGTGCTGTCA
>NZ_JAAGPB010000888.1:0-1888 GCF_017104585.1 Burkholderia sp. Ac-20392 | reverse complement strand
GGACACGGCGCCCGGCGCCTGCCCCGGGATCGCCGTCGGCTGTGCACCCGCAAGCCGGTGCGCGGCGATCAGCGACGCGAGCGACACGTCGAACCGGTCGCTCGACAGCACCGCAAGCAGCGCCGCACCATCCACATGGCTGCGGCGCCGCTGCAGCTGGTAGGTCAGCTCCGTGCGGTCGATCACCAGCACGTCGAACAGTTGCGCGAGCGTCAGCTGTTCAGGGTTCGCGAGCAGGATGTAGCGCGGCGTGGTCTCGCCGCCGCCGTCGAGCCGCGCAACCCATTCCCGCTCCTCCATCGTCGTCAGCAAGCGCTGCGCGGTTTCCATGTCGCAGCGCAGCATGGTCGCGAGCCGCATCGCCGTGTAGCCGCGCTTGCCGACCGTGCGCGCTTCGGCCAGCCGCGCGAGCATTTCCAGCGCGTCGAGCAGATCGCTGCCCGGATAGTGGATACGGTGGAACTGGCCGACGCGGATCGCCGGCAGCGCGGAGGCCACCATCGCGCCGAGCAGCGCGATGAACCAGCTCAGGTACACCCATAACAGGAACACGGGCAGCGCCGCGAACGCGCCATAAACGGCCGTATAGGTCGGAATGCGCCGCACGTAGTAGCCGAAGCCGCGCTTCGCGAGCTCGAACGCGACGGCCGCGAACAGCCCGCCGATCACCGCGTCGCGCCATGCGACCGTGCAGTTCGGCAGGTACACGTACAGCAGCGTGAACGCGAGCACCGTCAGCGGCAGCGATACGAGCGCGAGCAGCCACTCGACGATCGATGTCGACGGCGCCGCCCCCGTAAACGCCAGCGACTGCGTGAACAGGTACGACGAGATCGACAGGCTCACGCCGAACAGCAGCGGGCCGAGCGTGATCAGCGCCCAGTACGCGAGCACGCGCTGCGCGAACGGCCGCGGCTTGCGCACGCGCCAGATCAGGTTGAACGCCGACTCGATCGTCATCATCGTCATCACCGACGTGACGACGAGCACGATCAGGCCGGCGGTCGTCAGCCCCTTCGCCTTCGACGCGAACTGGTTCAGGTACTTGAAGATCTGGATGTTGAACTGCGCGGGCATCAGGTGATCCGCGAGGAATCCCTGCAGCGAGATCTGGAACGACGCGAACATCGGGAACGCGGTGAACAGCGCGAACGCGACCGTCACGAGCGGCACGAGCGCCAGCATCGTCGTGAACGTCAGACTGCCCGCCACTTGCGGGATGCGATCCTCGGCGCTGCGCCGGGCCGCGAACTGCGCGAGGCGCTTGATGGTGTCGAGATCGACGCTCAACTTCGGCAAACGGCTTCTCCTTCTTGATGCCGCGCGCCCGACGGCGCGCCGCCGCCGCGCTGCGCGACGGCTTCAGCCCCTATAATAGCCGCTCGATTCCAGCAGGGGCCGACTGCACCGGGCATGCGCGCGGCCGCACGCGGCTCCGTAGCCCATGAAAGACATTCTCGTCCTCTATTACAGCCGTCACGGCGCCACGCGCGATCTCGCCCTCGCGATCGCGAACGGCATCGACAGCGTGCCGGGCATGCAGGCCCGCATCCGCACCGTGCCGCCCGTGTCGGCCGTCTGCGAAGCCACCGCCCCCGACATTCCCGCCGACGGCCCGCCATACGCGGAACTGCGGGATCTCGAGGAATGCGCGGGCCTCGCGCTCGGCTCGCCGACCCGCTTCGGCAACATGGCCGCCTCGCTCAAGTATTTCCTCGACGGCACCACGCCGCAATGGCTGTCGGGCGCGCTGACCGGCAAGCCGGCCAGCGTGTTCACGTCGACGGGCAGCCTGCACGGCGGCCAGGAATCGACGTTGCTGTCGATGATGCTGCCGCTGCTCCATCACGGAATGATGATCGTCGGGATCCCGTACACGGAATCCGCA
>NZ_JAAGPB010000887.1:0-233 GCF_017104585.1 Burkholderia sp. Ac-20392 | reverse complement strand
AAAAAAAAAAAAAAAATAACACTTCCAACTCGAAGATAGAACTAACCCCGTATCGCCTCAACGACGCAGATTGCTCTCTCGCAACACCTCTCTTCCTCATCGGCAATGATCCCTGACCATGATCGTCCTAGTTATCACCTGCTCTCTTCTCTTGCGGTATTCCGTCCATACACACTTACGCTGTTCCTTTCTACGTATGACACATCACTCCTCTCCTGACCTTCATGCTCCTT
>NZ_JAAGPB010000886.1:0-2132 GCF_017104585.1 Burkholderia sp. Ac-20392 | reverse complement strand
CCGGTCGCGACGCGCGACGGCGGGCTGCTCGCGCGCACGCTGTTCGGCGGGTCGCGCGTCGCGGCCGATCACGAGTGGGTGCCGTCGGCGGTGTTCAGCCAGCCCGAAGTCGCGACGGTCGGCCTCACCGAGGCGACCGCGCGCGACCTGTACGACGGCGACGTCGACATCTACCGCACGTCGTTCAAGGCGCTGCGCCATACGCTGTCGGGCCGCGACGAACGCACGCTGATGAAGCTCGTCGTCGCACGCGACAGCCAGCGCGTGGTCGGCGCGCACATGGTTGGCCGCGATGCGGGCGAGATCATCCAGGGCATCGCGATCGCGATTCGCGCGGGGGCGACGAAGGCGCAGTTCGACGACACGATCGGCATTCACCCGACCGCGGCCGAGGAGTTCGTGACGATGCGGCAGAAGGTGGCCGACTAGCGGAAGCGCGTCGCGCACGGCGGCAAAGGAACGGCTGCGCTTCGGCGCGGCCGTTTCTCGTTGAGGTGGCCGCAGCTCAATGCACGCCGAACGCGTCGAGCAGCCGGTACCAGCTCATCGCGAGCACCAGCGCCGGCGTGCGTAGCGCCTCGCCGCCGGGGAAGTCGCGATGGCGGATCTTGTCGAACAGGTCGAAGCGGCTTGCCTGTCCGTTGATCGCCTCGGCGATCAGCTTGCCCGCGAGCGCGGTCGTGTTCACGCCGTGTCCCGAGAACCCCTGCGCAAAATACATCGTCGGCGCGATGCGGCCGAAGTGCGGCGCGCGGTTCATCGTGATGTCGACGAAGCCGCCCCATGCGTAGTCGACCTTCACGTCCGCGAGCTGCGGGAACGTCTTCAGCATGTCCGCGCGCATCGCCGCGGCGAGATCGCGCGGCTCCCGCGTCGAATAGCTGACCTTGCCGCCCCACACGAGCCGCGAGTCGGGCGCCGGCCGGAAATAGTCGAGCACGAAGCGGCTGTCGCAGATCGCCGCGCGGGCAGGCATCAGCGCGGCGGCGCGCGCGTCGCCGAGCGGCTCGGTCGCGATCACGTAGGTGCCGACCGGCATGATCTTCTTCGACAGCGCGGGCGCCAGCGTGCCGACGAAGGTATTGCATGCGAGCACGACGAAGCGCGCATGCACGTTGCCGCCGCTCGTCTCGACGACATGGCCGCCCGCGACGTCGCGCACGCGCGTCACGCAGCTGTCCTCGTGGATGCGCACGCCCGCATCGGTCGCCGCGCGGGCGAGGCCGAGCGTGTAGTTGAGCGGATGGAGGTGGCCGCTGTCCGGGTCGTACAGGCCGCCGCAATAGCGCTCTGACTGCACGTAGTCGCCGAGTTCGTCGGCTTCGACGAAGTGAAAGCGGTCGTAGCCGAAGCGCTTCGCGGCTTCGTCGCGCCAGCGTTTCAGCGCGTCGGCGTCGCGCTCGGTGTTCGCGGCGGTCAGGTAGCCGGGCACCAGCGCGCAGTCGATGTCGTGCTGCGCGATGCGCGACTTCACGAGCGACAGCGTTTCGAGCCCCATGTCCCAGACGCGCTTCACGTCGCCTTCCGGCATGAATTGCCCGAACGTGTCGATGTCGCACGCGAACCCGCCGATCAGCTGGCCGCCGTTGCGGCCGCTCGCCGCCCATCCGACCCGCGACGCTTCGAGCACGGTCACCGAATGGCCGCGCTCGGCGAGGTTGAGCGCGGCGGACAGGCCCGTGAGGCCCGCGCCGATCACGCACACGTCGGCATCGATCGTGCCGGCGAGCGGCGCGTGGCGGGTCGTATCGTTGGCAGTCGCCGCGTAATAGGACGCGACGTGCGGCTGGTTGGCGAATGTCTGCATGGTCAGGAGAACGGAGAAAGTGGGCTCAGAACAGCTCGCGTACGCGGTGGTACAGCATCCCGAGTTCGAGCGCGGGTTGCCGCCAGGCGTCGCCGCCGGGGAAGCGTCGGTGCCGCATGCGCGCGAACAGGTCGAACGCGCGCGTGTCGCCGGCGATCGCGCCGGCGACCGCGCGTCCGGCAATGCCGGTGAGCGCGACACCGTGGCCGCTGAAGCCCTGGACGTAGAAGAAGTTCGGGTCGAGTGCGCCGAAATCCGGTGCGCGGTTGCGCGTGACGTCGACGAAGCCGCCCCACGCGTGGTCGACGCGCACGTCGCCGAGCTA
>NZ_JAAGPB010000885.1:0-2211 GCF_017104585.1 Burkholderia sp. Ac-20392 | reverse complement strand
GCTTCGCACGCCGTGCACGCGACGCGCGGCGCGGAGGCGGCGGCACTGGCGCCGGAAGGGGCGGACGCGGTGCGTGCGGACGGAGCGTGTTCGATCGTCGACATCGCGTCACCCCAGCACGTTCGCATAGACCTGCTGCGCGAAGCGCTGCGGGTCGGTGCTCTTCTTCAGCACGCTGATGCGGCGGAAGTCGTCCGCGTAGAACGCGATTTCCTGCTGCAGGTCGACGTTGGTCGGGTGGTGGTTGTAGGTGAGCGTCGCGTAGAGCCTGCGCAGGTCCTCGGGGCTGATCTTCGGCGAATACTTCGCGAACACCTTCGCGGCTTCGTTCGGGTTGTCGTGCGTGAACTCGGTGGCCTGCACGATCGAGCGCGCGAGTGCGGCGGCCGACGGCCGGTCGTTGCGCACGAGGTCGCCGCGCGCGCCGATCACGCAGCACACCTTGTGCGCGTATTCGCCGGACAGGTTCGTCGCCAGTTCCGTGTACGCACCGTTGCTGCGCTTTTCGAGCAGATAGAGATTCGGGTCGCCGTCGGCGATCGCGTGGATCTCGCCCTTGTCGACCGCCACGCCGAGCAGGTCGGCCGGATACTGCCGCCACGTGATGTCGCGCTCGGGATCGATCCCGTTCTTCGCGAGCAGGATCGAGAAGAAATGCTTGCCGGGCGCAGCCAGATCGCTGACGCCGACCGTCTTGCCCTTCAGCGCCTGCAGCGTCGTCACGCCGGCCGCCTTCGCGCCGAGCAGCCGCACGCAGCCGCCATGCGAGCTGCCGATGATCTTCACGTCGAAACCGGCTTCGAGCGGCTTCAACCAGCGGTGGATCATCCCGACCGCCGCATCGGCCTTGCCGGTCGCGATCGATTCGAGCAACTGGTCGGTCGAGCCGCTGTAGTTGATCAACTCGACCTTCAGGCCGTTCTTCTCGAAGAAGCCGCGCTCCTGCGCGACGACGATCGGCGTCAGGCAGAACGCGTTCTGGTTCCACGCGAACGTGAGCTTCTTCAGCGGCGGCGCGGACCAGGCCTTGCGGCCCAGCGTGATCGCGGGCGCGGCGAGTGCGACGGCGCCGGCGGCGCGCAGCAGCTTGCGGCGTTGGTCGTCGTGCGCGTCGGCGGGCGCGGGTGCGGTGGTTCGGGTCATGGTGTCTGGTCTCCGGTCGTGCGGAATGGCGCTCAGTCGAGCAGGTCGGGTTCGTCGGCGACGACGCGCGCGAACAGGCTGTCGAATGCATGCAGCGCACCCTCGGGGCCGCCGATCTGGCCGTGCGTGTGGCGCGCGGTCGCGTGATCGATCGGCTGCGGCGTGCCGGCCGCTTCGGCCAGCAGTTGCGTGTGCGCGGCGTTGTCGAGCGCGATGTACCACCACGCGGCGGCCTCGACCGTCGGGCCGGCGGTCAGGATCCCGTGGTTCTTCAGGATCACGCCCTTGTGCGTGGCGCCGTCCGGCTTTACGAGTGCCTCCGCGATCCGCGCGCCTTCGCTCGTGTCGACGACCATCCCCGTGAAGTCGTCGAACAGTGCGTGGTCTTCATAGAACACGCAGGCGTCCTGCGTGAGCGGATCGAGCGGGCGGCCGAGCGTCGACCACGCCTTGCCGTACGTCGAGTGCGTATGCGCGGCGGCGACGAGATGCGGATGCGCTTCGTGGATCGCCGCGTGGATCGCGAATGCCGCCTTGTTCAGCGGCCGCGTGCCGATCGCGGTTTCGCCGCGCGCATTGACGAGCAGCAGGTCGGACACCTTGATCTGCGAGAAATGCACGCCGAGCGGATTCACCCAGAAGTGGTCGGGCAGCTCGGGGTCGCGTGCGGTGATGTGGCCGGCGAGCCCCTGTGCGAAGCCGAAGCGTGCGAACAGGCGGAATGCGGCCGCGAGCCGTTCCTGACGGTGACGGCGCTCGGCGGCGACGTCGATGCGCGGTGCCGGCGGATCGAACCAGAAATGCTGGCGCGGTGCGTCGGCGAGTTCGAGGCCCGATGCGGTACGGACGGGCGAGGAAAGGACGGCGGACATGATGGCGTAGGGCTCCGTATGGCTCCGTTGGGCGCAGGCCGGGTGGCTGGCCGCGGCGGTGGGCGGGGCGCGCGGTGCCGGCGGATCGAACCAGAAATGCTGGCGCGGTGCGTCGGCGAGTTCGAGGCCCGATGCGGTACGGACGGGCGAGGAAAGGACGGCGGACATGATGGCGTAGGGCTCCGTATGGCTCCGT
>NZ_JAAGPB010000884.1:0-2217 GCF_017104585.1 Burkholderia sp. Ac-20392 | reverse complement strand
CTCTTCCGATCGGCCGCGCGACGGCGTCCGCGCAGAACAGCCGGTCGCCGAAGAAGCGCGCGAGGCCCGTGCGCGCCAGTGCCGCCTCGACGTACGCGCGGTAGCTGTTGCTCGCGCAGGCCGTCGTCAGTTGAATCGCGGCCAGCGCGACATCGATGCCGTCGACCATCCGCGCATTGACGGCCGCCGCCTCGACCGCCGCGCGGATTTCGACGACGTCGTCGTTCGACAGTGAGCGCCCGACGGCCTCGCTCGCGCCAGCCAGCACGCGTTCGATACGCAGCCCGAGCAGCGGCATCACGGCCGGCCGCGCGTCGACGCCCGGCCAGCGTGCATCGAGTTCGCGCACGAGCACGTCGGCCGCCACCGCCTCGCTGTCGATCAGCACGCCGTCGCAATCGCAGATCAGGACATTCATCGCGGTCATTTGACGGCTCCGAACGTGAGCCCGCGCACGAGCTGCTTCTGCGACAGCCAGCCGACGATCAGGATCGGCGCGACCGCGAGCAACGATGCCGCGGACAGCTTCGCCCAGAACAATCCCTCCGGGCTCGAGTACGACGCGATGAACACGGTCAGCGGCGCCGCGTTCGAGCTCGACAGGTTGATGCTCCAGAACGCCTCGTTCCACGACAGGATCACGAGCAGCAGCGCGGTGGACGCGAGCCCCGGCAGCGCCATCGGCATCAGCAGGTAGACGATCTCCTGCCACGTCGACGCGCCGTCGATCCGCCCGGCTTCGAGGATGTCCTTCGGGATCTCGTTGAAGTACGTGAAGGTCATCCACACCGCGATCGGCAGGTTGATCAGCGTGTAGACGATCACGAGGCCCGACACGCTATCGAGCAGCCCCGCGTTCTTCCACAGCAGGTAGATCGGCACGAGCACGCCGACCGACGGCATCATCTTCGTCGACAGCATCCACAGCAGCACCTTCTGCGTGCGGTGGTTCGGGAAGAACGCCATCGCGTACGCGGCCGGCACCGCGAACAGCAGCGAGATCACCGTGACGCCCGCCGAGATCAGCACCGAATTCCATGCGAACGCGAAGTAGTTGCTGCGTGCGAACACCTCGCGGAAGCTGTCGAGCGTCGGGATGAAGAACAGCGTCGACGCATACGCCTGCTGCTCGGTCTTGAACGCGGTGATCGCCATCCAGAAGATCGGGAAGAACAGCAGCAGCGCGATCAGCCACGCGAGCGTGCCGGGCAGCGCGCGCCGCACGAGGTCGAACACGGCCGGCACGCGCCGGCCTTCGAAGGTCAGGTCGCTCATTTCTCGTACTCTCCCTTCAGGTTGCGCGCGAGCATCCGCACGAGGAAGAACGACACGACGTTCGCGACCACGACGGCGATGATGCCGCCCGCGGACGCGAGGCCGACGTCGAACTGCTGCAGGCCGAGCGCGTAGATCAGGTACGACAGGTTGGTCGTCGCGTCGCCGGGGCCGCCGCCGGTCGTCGTGTAGATCTCCGCGAAGATCGACAGCAGGAAGATCGTCTCCATCATCACGACCACTGCGATCGCGCGCTTCAGGTGCGGCAGCGTGATGTAGAAGAACATCGCGATCGGGCCCGCGCCGTCGATGCGCGCGGCTTCCTTCTGCTCCTGGTCGAGCGACTGGATCGCGGTGAACAGGATCAGGAACGCGAACGGCAGCCACTGCCACGCGACGATGATGATCACGGCGGTGAGCGGGTAATCGGCGAACCAGTCGATCGGCGTCATGCCGAGCGCACGCATCGCGTTCGCGACGAGCCCGTACACCGGGTGAAGGATCATGTTCTTCCAGATCAGCGCGGACACCGTCGGCATCACGAAGAACGGCGCGATCGCGAGCAGGCGTGCGACGCCCTGCCCGTAGAACTTGCGGTCGAACAGCACGGACATCAGCACGCCGCCGATCACCGTGATCGCGAGCACTGCGCCGATCAGCACGAGCGTGTGCCAGATCGCGGGCAGGAACGACGGATCGGTCGCGAGGAAGCGGTAGTTGTCGAGCCCGGCGAAACCCTTCACGTCCGGGTTCAGCAGGTTGTAGCGCGAGAACGAATACCAGATCGTCATCGCGAGCGGAATCGACATCCACAGCAGCAGCACCGCGACGGACGGCGAGACGAGCCAGCTCGCGCCGCCAGATCGGAAGAGCGTCGTGTCCGGAAACCGTCTATATCTCGGTCTACACCTCCTCTGTCTCCTTTTCATTCATCCTTACTTA
>NZ_JAAGPB010000883.1:0-2066 GCF_017104585.1 Burkholderia sp. Ac-20392 | reverse complement strand
GCCGGCGGTCAGCGCCTCGACCATCGCGCCGGCCGCGTTGCCCGCCGCCGTGCCCGTACTGGTGAGCGCGACGCCGAGGCCGCCCGACACGCGGGCCAGGCCGTCGGCCATGTTCAATGCGCCGGCTTCGCCGCGTGCGCCGACATACCGGATGTTGCCGCGCGTGTTGATCGCGTCGAGGATCGGCATGTTGTGGATCGAGATGACACCGAATGCGGTCTTCACGCCGCACTGCTCGAGGAAGGTGGCAATCAGCTCGCCAACCGTGGTTTTGTTAGACATGGCGTGCAAAGCCTCCAGAAACGTCGATATGGCTGCCCGTCGTGTACGACGACAGATGCGTTGCGAGATAAAAAAGTGCCCAGGCGGCCTCGTCAGGCTTGCCGAAGCGGTTCAGCGGAATGTTCTTCGTGCGAGCGAGTGCGCCCGTCCAGTCCTCCCAGCTTTCGCCGGACTGCGCCTGCGTTTCGTAGCGGCGGCGCCACTGGCCCGACTCGACGATGCCGATCAGGATCGAGTTCACGCGAATGCGCTGCGGCGCGAGTTCGGTCGCGAGCGACTTCACGAGGCTCAGCACGCCCGCGCGCGCCGACGACGTCGCGACCATGTGCGGCTCCGGCTGCAGCGCGAGCAGCGAGTTCACGCAGGTGATCGTCGGCGCCTGCGCGTCGCGCAGCAGCGGCAGGAATGCGCGCGTCGGGCGGATGATGCTGAAATACTTCAGTTCGAGTTCTTCGCGCCACGCGTCGTCGGTCGTATCCGCAAAGGTCGACACGCGGCCCTGGCCGGCGTTGTTGACCAGCATGTCGGCACGGCCGAAGCGCGTCGACACCGCTTGCGCGAACGCGGCCACATCCTGCTCGTCGAGCACGTTGCAGCGCTCGGCGAGCAATTGCGCGCCCGGGTATTTTTCAACGAGCATTGCTTCGGCGCGTGCCAGGCGGTCGCCGTCGCGGCCGCAAATCGCGACCGACGCGCCCGCCTGCAGGAACCGTTCGGCAGTCGCGAGGCCGATGCCGGACGAACCGCCCGTCACCACCGCCACCTGCCCGGTCAGATCGATCTGGATCATCGGAGTCCTAAAGCCTTGAGAAACGTGTGCTCGTCATCCGAGCGGTAATTGAGCCGCCGCGACAGTTCCGCCGCCGCGCGCTGCACCTTGTCGATCAGCCCGTCCGCGATCAGCGCCGCGTCGATTTCAGGCCGCGGCACCGTCACCGTGATGCACGCGACGATCCTCTGCGTCTCGTTGCGCACCGGCGCCGTGACCACCGAGATGCCGCGCTCGAACGACGAATTGCTGACGCCGTAGCCGCGCAGCGCATCCTCGCGGATCACTTCGTACAGTGCGTCGACCGTTTCCGGCGTCGCGTTCGTCATCCGGTTCAATGCGCCTTCCGGATACAGCGCATGCAACTCCTTCAGCGACAGGTCGCCCATCAGCACGTGGCCGTGCGTCGTCGCATGCGCGGGCAAGCGCGTGCCGACGTTCACGCGGATCGAGCTGAACACCGGCGCCTGGCTCTGCGCCTTCGCGACGAACACCACGTCGCGGCCGTCGCGGATCACGATGTGCGTCGTGAAGCCGGTCGCGTCGCGCAGGCTCTCGATCACCGGCAGGCCGAGATCGGTCAGCTCCAGCGAGCTCAGGTACTCGAAGCCGAGCCGCAGCACGGCAATGCCGAGCTTGTAGTTGCGGTCCTTGTCCGCGCGCTCGAGGAAGCCGAGCGATTCGAGCGTCTGCAGCAGACGGAACACCGTCGTGCGCGGAATGCCGAGCCGCTTCGACAATTCGGGCGCGCCGAGCACGGGCTCGCGCGGCGAGAATTCGGCGAGGATCCGCAGCCCGCGTTCGAGGCCGGGCACCACGTAGCTCGCTTCGGCTTTCCCGTTTTCGGATTCGGGTTGTTGCAGCGGTTCACTCATACCAGCCCCCGCTGTTGGTCGCACTGACGGCAGAACGTGCCGATCAGTGCGGAATAGACGGCCGGTGCTTCCACGTAGCCGGCATGGCCTGCTTGCGGAATCACCTGCAGCCCGACGTGCGCGGCCGCGGCAATCCGCTA
>NZ_JAAGPB010000882.1:0-2223 GCF_017104585.1 Burkholderia sp. Ac-20392 | reverse complement strand
GCGGATCTATCACGCGAAGGGCGTCGAGCGGCAGGTGCGCAACGGGCTCTGGGTCGGCCGCACGCAGGCGCAGTTCTACGACGCGCTCGACTGGCTGCACGGCTGGCGCGCGGAGGATTGCCTGAAGTCCGTCGCGTAACGCGGCGCGGTTGGCCCGATTCCGGCGGCGCGCATTTCAACGACACGACGCGCGACCGCCTTCCTGGAGGAGACACCATCATGGCCGATACGCTGTCCATCGACGTCAGCGAATGGATCGACCGTCATCGCGTTGCGCCGTTTCAGGCCGCGATCGTCGCACTGTGCTTTCTGATCGTCGCGATCGACGGTTTCGATACCGCATCGATCGGTTTCATCGCCCCCGTCATCCGCGCGGAATGGGGCCTGTCGCCCGCGCAGCTCGCTCCGGTGTTCGGCGCGGGGCTCGCCGGGCTAATGGCCGGCGCGCTCGTGTTCGGGCCGTTCGGCGACCGGTTCGGCCGCAAGCGCCTGCTGCTCGCCTGCGTGGCGTGCTTCGGCATCGCGAGCGCCGCGTCGGCGAGCGCCGGCGGCCTGACCGAGCTGATCGCGTGGCGCTTCGTGACCGGGCTCGGGCTCGGCGGCGCGATGCCCAATGCGATCACGCTGACGTCCGAATACTGCCCGGCGCGGCGCCGTTCGCTGCTGGTGACGACGATGTTCTGCGGCTTCACGATCGGCTCCGCGCTCGGCGGGCTCGCGGCTGCGTCGCTGATCGAACACCACGGCTGGCGCTCGGTGCTCGTCGTCGGCGGTGCGGCGCCGCTGCTTCTGTTGCCGGTACTTGCGTGGCGGTTGCCGGAATCGGTGCGCTATCTCGTCAACACCGGCGCGGCGCGCGAGCGGATCGCGGCGATGCTGGGGCGCATCGCGCCGGATCCGCATCTTCTGAACGCGTCGTTCATCGCGCCCGCCGGCAAGCCGGCCGGGTCGCCGCTCGGTCGCCTGTTCAGCGCCGACCTGCTGCGCGGCACGCTGCTGCTGTGGCTCACGTTCTTCATGAGCCTGCTCGTGATCTACCTGCTGTCGAGCTGGCTGCCGACGCTGCTGCGCACGACCGGCGCGACGCTGCAGACGGCTGCGCGCGTGACCGCGATGTTCCAGGTCGGCGGCACGCTCGGCGCGATCGTCCTCGGCGGGTTGATGGACCGTTTCGACCCGCATCGCGTGCTGGCCTGCAGCTATGCGGCGGCCGGTGTGTTCGTCGCCGCGATCGGCGTGTTTGCCGCATCGCCGTGGGGCGCCGCGCTCGCCGTGTTCGCGGCCGGCTTCTGCGTGTCGGGGTCTCAGGTTGGCGCGAACGCACTGTCGGCCGCGTTCTATCCGACCGAGTGCCGCACCACCGGCGTGAGCTGGGCGAACGGGATCGGCCGTGGCGGCTCGGTCGTCGGATCGATGGCGGGCGGCGCGATGCTGGCGATGGGCGTGCCGTTGTCGACTGCGTTTGCCGTCGTCGCGGCGCCATGCGTGATCGCGGGGATCGCGGTGCTGGCGCTCGGCGTGGTGCGTGCCGATGTGGCGCGCATGCCTGCCGCGAAGGCGATTGCGGGCGAGCAGGCCTGAGCGAAGCAGGGCGCAGGGCCGCTCATCGGTCAGTGGCGGGGGATCATCATTATATAAATTAATATAATATTGATTCTTTAATTGTCTCCTCGCGCCGATGAACGACGATCTTTCCACCGGGTTGCCCGACCCCGACCAGATGCGCGCGGCCGCCGAATCGGCCTGCGCGCTGCTCAAGGTGCTGTCGAATCCCGACCGGCTGCTGCTGCTCTGCGAACTGTCCCAGGGCGAGCGTTGCGTGAGCGATCTCGAGACGGCGCTGGAAATCCGCCAGCCGACCTTGTCGCAGCAGCTCGGCGTGTTGCGTGACAACGCGCTGGTTCGCACGCGTCGGGACGGCAAGAACATCCACTATTCGCTCGACAGCCCGGCGGCAATCGCGGTGATGGGCGTGCTGGTCGAACAGTTCTGCGGCCCGGCCGCGAAGGGGCGGCGCGATGCAGCTTGATGCGCTTCATTTCACGCCGTGGCTGTCGCTGGCCGGCGGCGTGCTGATCGGGCTCGCGGCCGCGTGGCTCGTCGCGTTCAACGGCCGGATTGCCGGCATCAGCGGCATCGTCGGCGGTCTGCTCACGGCACGCGCCGGCGAGCGCGACTGGCGCGCCGCGTTCGTCGCCGGGCTGATCGCCGCACCGCTCGTGA
>NZ_JAAGPB010000881.1:0-1954 GCF_017104585.1 Burkholderia sp. Ac-20392 | reverse complement strand
TGCCGCGATCGCGTCCGAAGGCGCGACCTGGGCCGGCCTGCCCGTGTGGCTGTCGGCGGCGCTTGCGCTCGCGGCGGTGCTCGCGTGCGGGCTCACCACCTACAAGAAGGGCTGGATCGCGATCCGCAACGGCAACCTGAACATCAACGCGTTGATGAGCATCGCGGTGACGGGCGCGATGGCGATCGGGCAGTGGCCGGAAGCTGCGATGGTGATGGTGCTGTTCACGATCGCCGAGCTGATCGAAGCGAAGTCGCTCGACCGCGCACGCAATGCGATCCAGGGCCTGATGCAACTCGCGCCGGACACCGCGACCGTGCAGGACGCCGACGGGGCATGGCGCACGATCGAGGCCGCGCAGGTGGCGCTCGGCGCGGTCGTGCGCGTGAAGCCGGGCGAGCGGATCGGGCTGGACGGCGAAGTCGTCGCGGGCCGCTCGACGGTGAACCAGGCGCCGATCACCGGCGAGAGCCTGCCCGTCGAAAAGACGACCGGCGACGCCGTGTACGCAGGCACGATCAACGAATCGGGTTCGTTCGAATATCGCGTGACGGCGGTCGCGGCCAACTCGACACTCGCGCGGATCATCCATGCGGTTGAAGAAGCCCAGGGTGCGAAGGCGCCGACGCAGCGCTTCGTCGACCAGTTCGCACGCGTGTACACGCCGATCGTGTTCGCGGTCGCGCTGCTGGTCGCCGTGGTGCCGCCGATCGTCATGGGCGGTGCGTGGCACGACTGGATCTACCGCGCGCTGGTGCTGCTCGTGATCGCGTGTCCGTGCGCGCTGGTGATCTCGACGCCGGTGACGATCGTGTCGGGGCTCGCGGCCGCGGCGCGACGCGGGATTCTCGTGAAGGGCGGCGTCTATCTGGAAGAAGGGCGCAAGCTCGCGTGGCTCGCGCTCGACAAGACCGGCACGATCACGCACGGCAAGCCGGTGCAGACCGACTTCGACCTGCATGCGGACGACGCGGATGCTGCGCGTGTACGGCACCTCGGCGCGAGCCTTGCGGCGCGCTCCGATCACCCGGTGTCGCAGGCGATTGCAACGGCTGCCCGCGACGCCGGTACGACGGCCTTCGCTGATGTGCAGGACTTCGAAGCGATCGTCGGGCGCGGCGTACAGGGCACGATCGACGGCACGCGCTACTGGCTCGGCAATCATCGGCTCGTCGAGGAACTCGAGCGCTGCTCGACGGCCCTCGAAGCAAAGCTCGATGTACTCGAGCGGCAAGGCAAGAGCGTCGTGGTGCTGGTCGACGAAGTGCGCGTGCTCGGTATCTTCGCGGTGGCTGACACGATCAAGGACACGAGCCGTGCAGCGATCGCCGATCTGCATGCGCTCGGCATCCGCACCGCGATGCTGACCGGCGACAACCCGCATACCGCGCAGGCGATCGCGCAGCAGGCCGGTATCGACGACGCGCGCGGCAACCAGTTGCCGGAAGACAAGCTCGCGGCGGTCGAGGAGCTGTCGGCCGGCGGCGCGGGCGCGGTCGGGATGGTCGGCGACGGGATCAACGATGCGCCGGCGCTCGCGCGTGCCGACATCGGCTTCGCGATGGGCGCGATGGGCACCGACACCGCGATCGAGACGGCCGACGTCGCGCTGATGGACGACGACCTGCGCAAGATTCCCGCGTTCGTGCGGCTGTCGCGTGCGACGCATCGTGTACTGGTGCAGAACATCGGCTTCGCGCTCGGCGTGAAGATCGTGTTCCTCGGCCTCACGGTCGCGGGGCTCGGCACGATGTGGATGGCGGTCTTCGCCGACGCGGGCGCAAGCCTGATCGTCGTGGCCAACGGTTTGCGGCTGCTGTCGTCCTCGGGGACGTTCGGTGGCGCGCAGGCCAAGCGTTGAGGAGCAGGCGATGAGCTTTCTGAAACGGATCCTGGGCGGCCACGGCGGTGGCCATGGCGGCGGGCACGGCAACAACAGCGGCCACGGCGGTGA
>NZ_JAAGPB010000880.1:0-2129 GCF_017104585.1 Burkholderia sp. Ac-20392 | reverse complement strand
CGGGCGAGCAGCGCGCCGGCGAAGGTCGGCGGCCAGTGCGTGAGCGTGGCCGCGAGCGGCCCTTCGCCGCGTCCGTCCGCGCCGTGGCACGCGGCGCAGTGTTGCGCATACAGGTGTGCGCCGCGCATCACGTTCGATACGGAAAACGGCGCGGGATCGCGCTGGAAACTCGTCGGTACGGCGGGCGAGAGCCACAGCGAAGACGGCGGCCACGGCGCGAACCACGCAACGGCCAGCGCGGCCAGTGCCGACGTGACACGCCATTTGCGCGACGCAACTGCGATGCACGCGAGCACGACGGCCAGCGTCGTCGCAGTAGCGGCGAACGCGAGTTGCCGCGTGAGTCCCGCGTCGATGCGCAGCGTTTCGAGCGCGATGCGGTGGGCCCACGGCCACGCGGCTTGACCATCGGCGTCGCCCGTCAGCCCGAGCGCATGCAGTACGCGCGTCAGCGCGATTTGCGTGCGATAGAGCCCTTGCAGAAACACGAGCGCCCAGTCGGCGAACGTCGGCGCGTTCATCGGCTACGTGCCCGCCGCATGGCGGCCCTTCGTCGAACGGCACCGCGCATCTACCAGCTCGCATCGAGCCCGAGGTGCCGCAACGCGTCGTGACGCAGTTCGGCAAGGCGCGCGTCGCCGCGGTGGCGCGGGTAGGGCAGGTCGACGTGCAATTCGGCGACGATCTGCGCGGGGCGCGGCCCGAACACGATCACGCGCTGCGCGAGGAACAGCGCCTCCTCGACATCGTGCGTGACGAGCAGCGCGGAGAAGCCGTCGCGTTGCCACAGTGCGGTGAGTTCGGCCTGCATCGTGAGCCGCGTCAGCGAATCGAGCTTGCCGAGCGGCTCGTCGAGGATCAGCAGGCGCGGATCGTTGACGAGCGCGCGGGCGAGTGCGACCCGCTGCGCCATCCCGCCGGACAACTGATGCGGGAACACGTTCGAGAATTCCTGGAGCCCGACGCGCGCGAGCGCATCGTCGACGCGATGCTGCGACGCGCGCGCCACGCCACGCGCCTCGAGGCCGAGCGCGACGTTCGCGCGCACGCGCCGCCACGGGTACAGCGTCGGGTCCTGGAACACGACGATGCGCGACGGATCGGGTTGCTCGATCGGCACGCCGTCCTGTGCGATCGTGCCTTGCCGCGCGGCGTCGAGGCCTGCGACGAGGCGCAGCAGCGTCGATTTCCCGCAGCCGCTCGGGCCGAGCAGCGCGACGAATTCGCCGGCCGCGACCGACAGCGTGACGTCGTCGAGCACCGGCAGCACGCCGCCGGGGCCGTCGAACGCATGGCTCACGCGTCGGATGTCGATGCGCGCACCGCGCGGCGCCGTGACGGCGGGCGCAGCGGCAACGGAAGATGCGGCGGAGGATTCGAGTACGGCGGCGCTCACCATTTGACGGTTCCTTTCTGCCACGCGAGCACGCGGTCGCGCACTGCGAACAGCAGCGCGATCAGCCCGGAAAACAGCAGCGCCATCACGATCAGCGCCGCATACATGTTCACGTACGATGCCCAGCCTTGCGCCCAGCTCAGGTACCAGCCGAGCCCCGACTTGACGCCCATCATCTCGGCGACGACCAGCACCGTGAACGATGCGCTCAGCCCCATGAAGATGCCGACGAACACGTGCGGCAACGCGGCCGGAATCGCGACGCGCAGCACGAGGAAGCGCGCGTTCGCGCCGAGCGTGCGCGCGACGTCGTAGTACTGCTTGTTGACGCTCGCGACGCCCGACCACGTGAGCACCGCGACCGGGAAGCCGGTTGCGAGCGCGATCAGGAACGCGGCCGCCGAATAGCTCGACGGGAAGAAGTAGAACGTGAGCGGCAGCAGCGCGGTAGCCGGCACCGGGCCGAGCACGCGCAGCACCGGATGCACCCAGTAGCCGATCCGGCGCGACCAGCCGATCGACACGCCCACCGCGAAACCGACCGCGACGCCGTACGCAAAGCCGAGCGCGAGCAGCTTCAGCGTGTTGCCGGCGCTGCCGAGGAGGCGCGGCCAGTCGTCGACGTAGACCTCGATCAGCGCCTGCGGCGGCGCGAAGAACGGCGTCGGCAGCCAGCCGGTTTTCGCGGTGACGAGTTCCCACGCGGCGAGCACGAGCGGCAGCGCGACGAGCA
>NZ_JAAGPB010000879.1:0-2164 GCF_017104585.1 Burkholderia sp. Ac-20392 | reverse complement strand
TGCTGCCCGGCCGTCGCCTGTTCGTGCTGAGCGCCGACGGCCGCACGCCGGCCACCGTTGCAGCCGAGCTCGTCGCACGCGGCTTCGGGCCGACGCGCATCAGCGTGTTCGAACATCTCGGCGGCCCGCTCGAGCGGCGTCTCGACGGGCTCGCGCAGGACTGGCGCATCGACGAAACGGCCGCGCTCAATCTGGTGGCGCTCGACTGCCAGGCCGGCCCCGACGCGCCGCGCCGCGCGCTCACGCCCGGCCTGCCCGACGACGCGTACCGTCACGACGGTCAGCTCACCAAGCGCGACCTGCGCGCAATGACGCTCGGCCGCCTCGCGCCCGTGCCCGGCGAGCTGCTGTGGGACGTCGGCGCCGGCAGCGGTTCGATCGGCATCGAGTGGATGCGCGCGCATCCGTCATGCCAGGCGATCGCGATCGAAGCGCATGCGGAACGGCAGCGCTTCATCGAGCACAACCGCGACGCGCTCGGCGTGCCGGGCCTGCAACTCGTCGCGGGCCGCGCGCCCGATGCGCTCGCGGGGCTCGCCGCGCCCGACGCGATCTTCATCGGCGGCGGGGCGACCGCGCCCGGCGTGCTCGACGCGTGCTGGGCAGCGCTGAAACCCGGCGGCCGGCTGGTGGCGAACGCGGTCACGCTGCAGGGCGAGATGGCGCTCGCCGCGTGGCGCGATGCGCATGGCGGCACGCTCACGCGCGTGTCGCTCGCACACGCGGAACCGCTCGGCCGTTTCGATACGTGGCGGCAACCGTTGCCGGTCACGCTGTACGACGTGCGCAAGCCCGACGCGGCCGATACGCCCGCACCATCGGCCACGACGAACGCAACGGACGCGTGATGCGCGACGAGACCCCCGAACAGCCCGCGCCGCTACGTTTCGGCTACACGACCGGCAGCTGCGCGACCGCGACGTCGCTCGCCGCCGCACGGCTGCTGCTCGCGGGTAGTGCGGACGACGCGGTCGAGATCGTGTTGCCGAAGGGGCAGCGCGTGATGATGCGGCTCGAGTTCTGCCGCGCCACGGTCGACGGTGCGGAAGCCGGCACGATCAAGGATGCCGGCGACGATCCGGACGTCACGCACGGCGCGCTGATCTTCGCGCGCGTCGCGCTCGCGGCGGCGCCCGGCGTGCGGTTTCATGCGGGGCCGGGCGTTGGCACGGTCACGCGCGCGGGACTGACGCTGCCGGTCGGCGAACCGGCGATCAACCCGGTGCCGCGCCAGATGATGACGACGCACCTGGAAGCGCTGGCGGCCGAGCATGGCTACGCGGGCGGCTTCGACGTGACGATCGGCGTCGAAGGCGGCGAAGCGCTCGCGCTGAAGACGATGAACCCGCGCCTGGGTATCGTCGGCGGGCTGTCGATCCTCGGCACGACCGGCATCGTGCGGCCGTTCTCGTGCTCGGCCTATATCGCGTCGATCCACCAGGGCATCGACGTCGCACGCGCGAACGGCATCACGCACATTGCCGCGTGCACCGGCAACGCGAGCGAGGACGCGATGCGCGCGCACTATCAACTGCCCGACATGGCGCTGATCGAGATGGGCGATTTCGCGGGAGCGGTGCTCAAGCACTTGCGGCGCGCGCCGGTCGCGCGGCTGTCGATGTGCGGCGGCTTCGGCAAGCTCAGCAAGCTCGCGGCCGGCCATCTCGACCTGCACAGCCGCCATTCGAGCATCGATCTGCCGATGCTCGCGCAGTGGGCGGCCGAAGCCGGCGCAAGCGACGCGCTGCAGGACGCGATGCGCGCCGCGAACACGAGCCAGGAAGCGCTGAAGCTTGCGCACGCCGACGGTGTGCCGCTCGGCGATCTGGTCTGCGCGCAAGCGCTGCGCGTCGCGCGCGACATCGTGCCGCCGTCGGTCGCCGTCGAAATGTTCGCGATCGACCGGCAGGGCCGCTTCGTCGGGGAGGCGCGATGAGCATGCGCATCCTGCTGCTCGGCGGCACCGGCGATGCGCTGATGATCGCACGCGCGCTCGGGCCTCGGCACGTCTATAGCCTGGCCGGCCTCGGCAAGATCCCCGACGACCTGCGCTGCGACGTGCGCGTCGGCGGCTTCGGTGGCGCGGCCGGGCTGGCCGCGTATCTGCGCGACGCCGGCATCGGCCTCGTGATCGACGCGACGCATCCGTATGCTGCACGGATCA
>NZ_JAAGPB010000878.1:0-2252 GCF_017104585.1 Burkholderia sp. Ac-20392 | reverse complement strand
TGCTCGCGACGGCCGGCAGCGCATCGATCGCGCTGACCGACGGCCGCACCGCGACCGCGCGCGCCGCGCAGACGGGTGTCGCCGATCTCGTGCTGGTCGACCTTGCGCGCGATTACGCACAGGCCGGGCTCGTTGCGCTGACGCGCGCGCTCCAGTGCAGCGATGCGGCTTACGCGGACGCGGTCGGCCTGTTCCAGCAGGCGGGCTTCCGCGTCGTCGGCGTCGCGGACGTGCCGGGCATGGTCGCGATGCGTACCGTCGCGATGCTCGCGAACGAGGCGGCCGACACGGTGAACCAGGGCGTGTGTTCGCCCGCCGATCTCGATCTCGCGATGGAGAAGGGCGTGAACTACCCGTGCGGCCCGCTCGCGTGGGCCGATGCGATCGGCATCGGCCGCGTGCATCGCGTGCTGTCGAACCTCGCGGCGAGCTACGGCGAGGACCGCTATCGCGTGTCGCCGCGCATCGCCGCGCTGCATGCGGCTGGCCGCACGTTCCGGTCGTAGCCGTCGACCCCGTCACTTCGAACACGATAACGACATCACTCCATTGGAGGAGCACCCCGATGACTCACCCGACGCATCCCGCCGCCGCCCTCGAGCCGATCGAGACCGCCAGCCGCGACGAACTGCAGGCGCTGCAGCTCGAGCGCCTCAAGTGGTCGCTGCGCCACGCATACGACAACGTCCCGCACTATCGCCGCACGTTCGATGCGGCAGGCGTGCATCCGGACGACCTGAAGTCGCTCGCCGATCTCGCGAAATTCCCGTTCTCGACCAAGAACGACTTGCGCGACAACTATCCGTTCGGGCTGTTCGCGGTGCCGCGCGAGCAGGTCGTGCGCGTGCACGCGTCGAGCGGCACGACGGGCAAGCCGACGGTGGTCGGCTACACCGCGCGCGACATCGATACGTGGGCGAACGTCACCGCGCGCTCGATCCGCGCAGCGGGCGGCCGCCCGGGCGATACGCTGCACAACGCGTTCGGCTATGGCCTCTTCACGGGCGGCCTCGGGATTCACTACGGCGCGGAACGGCTCGGCTGCATGGTCGTGCCGATGTCGGGCGGGCAGACCGAGAAGCAGGTGCAGCTGATCCGCGATTTCGAGCCGAAGATCATCCTCGTCACGCCGTCGTACATGCTGAACCTGATCGACGAGATGGTGCGGCAGGGGATGGACCCGGCCGAGTCGTCGCTGAAGATCGGCATCTTCGGCGCGGAGCCGTGGACGCAGGCGCTGCGCGAGGAAGTCGAGACGCGCGTGGGCATCGACGCGCTCGACATCTACGGGCTGTCGGAAGTGATGGGCCCGGGCGTCGCGTGCGAATGCGTCGAGACGAAAGACGGCCCGGTGATCTGGGAAGACCATTTCTACCCGGAAATCATCGATCCGGTCACGGGCGAAGTGCTGCCCGACGGTAGCCAGGGCGAGCTCGTGTTCACGTCGCTGACGAAGGAAGCGATGCCGGTGATCCGCTACCGCACCCGCGACCTCACCGCGCTGCTGCCGCCGACCGCGCGCGCAATGCGCCGTCTCGCGAAGATCACCGGTCGCTCCGACGACATGCTGATCGTGCGCGGCGTGAACGTGTTCCCGAGCCAGATCGAGGAGATCGTCGTCGCGCTGCCGCAGCTGTCGGGCCAGTTCCAGATCACGCTGTCGCGCGACGGTCACATGGACCGGCTCGACCTCGCGGTCGAACTGCGCTCCGAAGTGGCCGCGTCCGTCAGCGAAAGCGATCGCGCGGCGCTTGCGCGCGAACTGCAGCACCGGATCAAGACCATGGTCGGCGTGTCGTCCGGCGTGACGGTGCTGGCGGCGGGCGGCATTCCCGCGACCGCGACCGGCAAGGCCCGGCGCGTGATCGACCGCCGCCAAGCCGCGTAATTCCCCTGTTTGCCGTTCTACCCGAGGAAACCTGTTCGATGGATGGATTGAAGACCCTGGCCGTCACGGTCGATGCGCGCGGCATCGCAACCGTCGCGCTGCAGCGCGGCGACGTGCTCAACGCGTTCGACGAGACGATGATCGCGGAACTGACCGACGCGTTCACCACGCTCGGCCGGCGTGACGACGTGCGCGCGATCGTGCTGCGTTCGGAGGGCCGCGCGTTCTGCGCGGGCGCCGACCTGCAGTGGATGCAGCGTGCGAGCGCGAACGACGCGGCCGCGAACCTGCGCGACGCGGAGCGATTCGCCGCGATGATGCGCGCGATCCGGCAATGCCCGAAGCCGACGGTGGCGCGCGTGCA
>NZ_JAAGPB010000086.1:0-23665 GCF_017104585.1 Burkholderia sp. Ac-20392 | reverse complement strand
AGCCCCATACATACACCTAGATATACGCCCCTTCCCTCCACGACGCTCTTCCGATCGCCAGCAGCAGTTCGACGCTGTCCTTTGCCAGCGCGCGCCCCCAGCCGGAACGCCAGCGGCTCATGTAATCGTGCAGTGCCGTCACGGCCGAGCCAAACCCCGGCGCGGCGGCCACGCCGGCATCCGGCATCCGTTGCCACGCGGCAATCGACGCGATCGCGTCGACGGCGAGGGCGAACAACGTCTCGCGGATCGACTCGCCGTCGGGCTCGTCGCCGGCGTCCGCCGCGGCGCCGATCCAGTCGTCGTGCAGCGCGCATTGCAGCACGAGCCGCGCCATGATCGTCATCGGGCTCTGCTCGACAAAGCGTTCCACGATCGTGCGCATCATCGGATTACCCCACCCTGTCTGGTTGATCGCACGAGCCGCCGCAACGGCATGCGCACGCGTGCGTCGCGATACGTTCGCACTTGACGGGCCGCCTGCGACGCCGCAGCATCGTGGGCGACCGGACCCGCGCAACGGCGCGCCGCCGCGGCGGTCCGCCCGCAATCGATGCACGAGGCACCGGCATGTACGTAGATCCCCGCGTGGCTCACGGCCGCGCCCGGTTCGACCTGAGCGGCTCCCCGCGGCTCGTCGCCGACGAGCGCCGCTGGGAAATCAGCGACGTCGTCACGCGCGGCCTCGACGATTTCACGGGCGTGCGCAACCGCCGCAACCTGATGCGGCTGCTCGAACGCCAGATCGCGCCGAAGCTCGCGCGCCTCGGGCTCGAGCCGTACGTCGGCGTGCTCGGTCATGCCGAAGGGTTGTTCGTCAACTTCTCGACGATGAGCGCCGAGCACGGCCTGCGCGAATTCCAGCTTCAACTGACGGTGCCCGACCTCGTGCTGCGCAGCTTCGCGTCGAACGTGATCCGGCCGCACGCGGTTGCGCGCTGCATGCAGCGCAACGGCGTGATGTCGCTGGCGGAAATCGAATCTGAAACGCGCATCGCGTTCGTCGCGGCGCGCGTGATGCGCTCGCTGGCCCTCGCGGAAGGCTGGCAGCAGATCGGCGTGCCGACGCCGCACGGGCTGTTCGTCGGCGCGCTGACCGACACGCACGACGTCGCGATGAACACCTACTTCCGGCCCGGCGACAACGACCGTCCGTCGCGCTGGAGCGGCTTCTCGGCCCTCTTCTCGACGATGCCGGACTGGCGGCCGGAACAGGTCCGGCACGGCGGCGATCTGCTGCAATGGATGGTCAACCATATCGTGGCCCTGCAAGAATCCGCACCGTTCGTCGAACGCTTTCCCTTTCTGCGCGAGCCGCTGCGCGATGCCGGCGATCCGCTCGACGCCGCCTGGAACGGCGCACGCGCCGGCCTGCAGCCCGGGTCGCCATCCTGAATCCTGAGTCGTGAATCCGGGCTTGCGTGACGCGGCCGGCACCCACTCGGCCCACCCGCCACCCTGCGTGAGCGGTGATCCGGGAGCCCATTCAGGCCCCCGTTCCCCGGTCTCCGCCTTACCGCCCCTCTGCACAGCCCCCTCGCTCTCTCATATACAAGGTCGAAGCGAGCCCGCTTAACCCGCACACTTTCTTTCAGCGCGTGCGCCACGGCACGAGCACGACCACGCGCGCGATTGCGCACCACGCCGGTGCGCGCGCAAAGCGCCGCCGCATCAATGCGTGCGCGTCGGCCCGCCGGGCTCCTGGCGGCCGACCGTCTCCAGCACGGCCCACATCCAGATCAGCTCGCGGACCGTGCGTGCGTGCTCGTCGCTCTGCGCGCGCCAGCGCGCGAAAGCGTCGAGTTCCTGCTCCGTCGTGTCGCCGGTGCGCAACCACAGCAACCAGCGCACCGCGCCCTCGCGGATCGCATCGGCGCGCGTATTCGCGTCGCCGGGATCCGACTCCCGTTGCGATTCGTTCATGATCACGCCACCGCCCGAAGCTCCATCGACACACATCCCCCGCACCGCGCATCGCTGCACGGCCGGGGCGCTTGCCACACACGCCTCGGGTCCGACGACGTCACACCGGGCCGCCATGACAGACAGCCCGGCGTTTGCCGGCCCTCATTGATCAAGTCGTATCGAACGGCCGTAACCCGCAGGGCGCGGACAGCCGGAAGCGACGCGAACGCATCGCCAGCGGGAGGAAGAACGGAAAGTAAGACGCGGAAAGCCGGTCAGCTCAGCAGCACGATGTTGCCAGGCAGGCGCGTGATGTGCGCGCCATACAGGCGACCGACCATGTCGATCACATCGTCGAGCCGCGTGATCGGGAACTGCGCCTGCATCCGGTTTTCGCCGAGCGACGCGCTGCGCAGGATGACCTTGCCGCGCCGGTAGCGGTTGATCTCGTCGACGACATTGGACAGCGGCACGCCGTTGAACACCAGCATCCCGCGCCGCCATGCGCTGACCGCGCCCGGATCGATTCGCGACACCGGCTGCACGCCGCGATCGTCGTAGACGACCTGATCGTCGGCCGTCAGCGTGCGCGCGCCGCGCGGATGTTCGAGCGCGACCGTGCCGGAGAGGCAGGTCACGCAGACCTGCGAGCCGGTGCGCCGTACGTTGAAGCGCGCGACGGTCGCCTGCATGCGGCCGCCGCCCGCAACCACGGTGACGGGCTGGATCGGCGTCGCGCGGTCGGCCGGCGGCGCGGCCGCGTCGATCTCCGCCTCGCCGGCGACGACTTCGACGCCGTGCGCGGCATCGCTCGCGGCCAGTACGTCCAGACGCGTCTGCGTATTCAGCTCCACCGTCACGCGCGACGACAGCGCAACGCTGCGCTGCTCGCCGGTGCCCGTGTGGTAATCGGCCGCGAGATCGCCGAGCGACGGCCACAACTGCATCGGCGGGCGCACGGCAAGCCACGACGCGCCGGCCGCGACTGCGAAGCCGATGAACGCACGCCGCCCGGTGCGCATCGTGCGCTCGCGCTTTGCAACGTTTGCCCAGGCAGCGGCCGCGCGTTCCTCGTGCGCGAGTTCGGTCGCCGCCGTACGCAGCGAGCTCCAGGTATCGCGCAGCAGATCCGCGGCTTGCGGACGATCGGCGCACCAGCGCTCGAACGCATCGGCTTCGGCCTGGCTCGCGTCTCCCGAGCGCAGACGCAGCAGCCACGCACTCGCTTCGTCGAGTTCGTCGTGGGCAGGTTCGGCCTGGGCTTTCGTCATCGTCCTGATGCTCAAAATTTACGCGGGCCGCCTCGCGTGCCCGTGTACGGATCGCCGTCTTCCTGCATGCGCTGCAGGCAGTACTTCATTGCCGCACTCAGCTCGCTTTCCACGAGCCGCAGCGAAATGCCGAAATGCTCGGCGATCTCGCGGTTCAGCAGGCCGTCCACGCGGGCGGCCAGCAGGATCGCGCGGCGCCGCGGCGGCAGGCCGCGCAGCACGTCCTTCAATGTCTCGACCTTGCGGCGCGCCGCGACGATGCGCTCGGGATCGGCCAGTTCGTCGGGCATCTCGAGCAGCGTCTCGACATCGTCGTCGTGCAGATGCCGGCGTTCGCGGCGATGCTGGTCGATCGCGACATTGTTCGCCATCCCGAGTATATAGGCGTCCGCGTTCGTTACCTGCGTGGAGACGTTCGCGTTCTCGAGACGCAGCCAGGTTTCGTGCAGCGCGTCGGCGGCGCCGTCCTTCGACCCGGTCACGCGCTCGAGGCGCCTGACGAGGTACGCGTAGCGCGTCGCCAGCAGATTCCGGAGCCCGGAGCGGTTGCTGTCGGACATGACGGCCTAGCCCCGGACGGCCGGCTGCGGCGCCGGACAGCGGAAATGCACGCCGTTGCCGGCTGGCCGCAGCAGGATCGTGACCGGCTGCGGCAGGTCTGCCGGCGGCGCGTCGTCCAGCTTCAATGCGCGCAGCGCACGCATTACCGCCGCGTCGCGGGCGGCCGAACCGCTCGATGCCACCATGTTGACCGCCACCACCGCCCCCCTGTTGTCGATGCGCACCTGCGCGACGAGTCGATAGCTGCCCGGCACCGCTCCCGGCTGCGCGCAGAGCGCATCGATCAGATGCGCCTGCAGCAGGCCCGCGAACGCGCGCCGATCGCCGGAATCGCCGATCCCGTCGATCGGCAAGGCCGCATCCGCCGGCGTGTCGGCCGTCGCGGGCGCCTGCTCGGCAGCCGGTTGCGCGACGATGATCGCTTCGTCCGGGCGCGAGAATTCCGCACGCAACCCCGTTCCGGCCAGCATCCGCTCGAGCGCGTCGCGCGGCGCGAATTCGCCCTGGACCGGCGCACTCGTGCGCCCGTCGAGCAGCGGCGCCGGCGCCAGCACGATCAGCTCGGTGAGCCGCGCGAAGTCCTGCAAGGTCTTCGCGAGCGGCTGCGCGGGCAGATCGAAGTGCACCGCGCGGCCCGGCTGGCGGACGATGGAACCGGTCTCCTGCGCGTGTATGCCGTGCATGCACGGCACGACGAACGCCAGCCACGCAACGAGCGCCAGGACACCGGTCGGCGCCCGTGAACGAGTCATGAATCCCTGGACGGAAGTGGAGTTGCACGTTGCCGGCGAAACGCGCACCCCCGTGAGCGGTTCCGCAGCAAACGAACGTCAGATTGTGAGCGGGCACTATGACAGTCAGGTGAAGCGTGCAGCGATGCGATTCAATCGCCGCCCGTGCTCGCCTTGCGGGCGTGCCAGGCGCCGAGCGTCGCTCACGGCCGGCGCACGACGAAGTTGCCGATGCCCGTGCCGACGACGGCCATCCGCACGTCGCCGGACCACAGCGTGATCGTCACGGGCACGTCGATGCCTTCACTGCCGAGCACGAGGCGCGACGGCACTTCGCCGCCGCCGGTGTACCGCACCGACACGCCCGTCACTTCGGTGCCCCAGCGGCGTGCGCGATACAGGTCGTCGGTCATCGGCGCCCACGCACCGCTTTCGGTGCGCTGCACGAAGCGATAGCCTCCGCCGACCGTCTGCCATGCGATCGGGATCGACCGCACCTGCGCTTCGTCGCCGGCCGATTCGAGCAGGTTCGCCAGGCGCTGTGCCTCTTCCGCCAGATCGGTGCGGCGATTGCGCGACGGCGCGAGCGTCACGACCGCGACCAGCAGCCCCACGATCACGAGCACGACGAGCATCTCCAGCAGCGTGAAGCCCGCCGCCGTACGACGCCCGGCACGCGAGTGCCGTACCCGCCTGTTCACGCCGGGCCTTCCGTCACTGCCACGAGCCGATGTCCGCATCGTTCCCCTCGCCGCCCGGTTTGCCGTCCGCGCCGTAGCTGAACACGTCGATCGCGCCGTGCGCGCCCGGGTTCAGGTATTGATACGGGTTGCCCCACGGATCCTTCGGCAACCGCTCCAGATAGCCGCCGTCCTTCCAGTTGTTCGGCACCGGATCGGCGGCCGGCTTCTGGACCAGCGCGGTCAGCCCCTGCTCCTGCGACGGATAGCGGCCGTTGTCGAGGCGATACAGGTTCAGCGACTGCATCATCGTGCCGATGTCCTGCTTCGCGGCGATGCGACGTGCCTCGTCCGGACGGCTCATGATCTTCGGCACGATCAGCGCCGCGAGAATCCCGAGGATCGCGACCACCACCATGATCTCGATCAGCGTGAAGCCGCGTTGCGTGTGCCGTCCCACATGGTCGGCGTACCGCGTTCGGGTTTCGTTGGGCCCCGTCATCATGCATTCACCCTCGCAACAAAGAATGGAAAACATCTTCTGTCCATCGCACCGACCTGCCGCCATGAAACCGCTCGACCTGCTTCGCATCGCGCCATCCCGCGCCGATCTCGTACCACTCGCCGCGACGCTTGCTGCCGCGGCCGCGCTCATTACCGTGTCGCTGTGGGCCGTGCGCGTGCTGAGCGCTGCCGATGCGCCGGTCGCGGCGCTTGCGCCGCCACCCGCGCCGATCGACGTTGCCGCCGCCGCGCGGCTGTTCGGTGCGAAACCCGACGACAGCCGCGATGCCATCCAGCTGCTCGGCGTGCTCGCTTTCGACGCGCGCCGTGCGGCCGCGATCATAAGCGTCGGCGGCGAAGCCTCGCGCGTCGTGTCGCTCGGCGCGGCGATCGGCGAAGCCGCGAAACTGGCCGAGGTTCGCGCGCGCTCGATCGTCGTCGACCGCCACGGCCTGCAACGCGAGATCGCGCTGCCCGCCACGGAGAAGGCCAACGCATACGTGCGCTGAGCCGCGCATCACTGCACCATGTTGTTCAGCTCGATGATCGGCATCATCACCGCCAGCACGATCACGAGCACCACGCCGCCCATCGCGAGGATCAGCAGAGGCTCGAGCAGGCTCGTCAGGAACATCGTGCGGCGCTCCAGCTCGCGCGATTCGCCTTCGGATGCGCGATCGAGCATCGTCGTCACGTCGCCCGTCGCCTCGCCCGAGCGAATCAGGTGCACGAGCACCGGCGGAAACGTCTTCGTATGCGCCAGCGCGCGTGACAGTGCCGAGCCTTCGCGCACGCGCACGATCGCATCGTCGACATTCGCGCGCATCGCGCGATTCGACAACGTCTCGCCGGCCGCCTGCAGCGCGCGCAGGATCGGCACGCCGGCCGCGGTGAGAATGCCGAGCGTGCTCGCGAAGCGCACCGTGTTGTAGCCGCGTACGAGCTTGCCTGCCAGCGGCGTGGTCAACAGCCACGTGTCGAACCTGAGCCGCGGCGCATCGCGCGACAGCACCTTGCGAATCGCATAAACGAGCACGGCCGCCGCCGCGAGCGACGCCCACCACCAATGCCGCACGAAGTCCGACAGCGCGAGCATCACGACCGTCAGCGTCGGCAGCTGCTGCTTCGTGCTGGTGAACACGTTCGCAACCTGCGGCACCACGTAGCTCAGCAGGAACGTGACGATGCCGAACGCGATCAGCGTGACGATGCCCGGATACGTAAACGCCAGCAGGATCTTCTGCTTCAGTGCGTTGCTTTGTTCGATGTAGTCGGCCAGGCGCGACAGCACGATGCCGAGCTTGCCGGTGTGCTCGCCGGCCGCGACGAGCGCGCGATAGATCTTCGGGAAATCGCGCGGATGCTGGCTCAATGCGTTCGCGAACGAATGGCCGCCGACGACTTCCGCACGGATCGACGCCATCAGCTCGCGCACGTAGTCGCGCTCGGCCTGTTCGCTCAACACCGACAGCGATTCGTCGAGCGGCAGCCCCGCGACCAGCAGGCTCGCGAGCTGGCGCGTGATGATTGCCTGCTCGCGCTGCGACAGCTTGCGGCCGAGCGACAGGCGTTGATGACGTTCGCCGTGCAGGCGTTGCGCGGCCAGCTCGACGATCAGCGGCGTGAGACCTTGCGTGCGCAGATGGCTGCGGCCTGCGCGTGCGCTGTCGGCTTCGAGCACGCCTTTCAGCGTGCGGCCGGTGGGATCGATCGCTTCGTAGCGGAATGCCGACATGCCGGTTCTCTCCTGTCACGGGCGCGACTGCTTTCGATGACGTCGCGCAGCTTGCCGGACGGAGTCGCCGGGGAAGACTACGGAGCGAACCGGCGCAAATTTGTGACGGATGTTGGGCTACCTTTTTTGGCGGGCTTTATTACGTTGAGTCGTTATTCTTATAACTTAAAAACGATTTCATTTTTTCTCTTCGATTGATCCATCACACATTAAATACACGATACTTTTCTGGCCTTCCATTTATGGATTAGCGCAGTCAATGGAAGGAATACATCAAGGGATAGGATATTCATCGACGCGCGGAATGTTCCGTAACATTCGCCACAAAACCGTCTTGAAGTTGGGATAGCACCGCGCGAGCTCGCGTGCATCGTCGTCGGTCGGCGCCATGTGTGATTAGGGCTCTGGCGGCTCTGGCGCTCGTTCCGCCGGAACGGCCCTGCGCCGAATCCCAGTATCTGAACGCTCCAGCAGGTGCCGAATAACGCTCCAGTCCACGCTTTACCAATCCGAATAACGCAATGGCTTATTCGATAAAAATGTTACGCACCATTCGTTATGAAAAATTCACACGCGTCATTCGTATTTCCCCCTACATTTACCCGGCGGTCTACAAGCATTCCAACCGCAGTAGCAGGGGTTCCCGTTTATCTTCGTCCAAGGAAATTTCTCATGAAATCCAGCAAGCGCAAGATCTGTCAAGTCCTCGCTCTCGTTGTTACCGGTCTGGGCGCCACGGCCGCAATGGCCTCGCCGAACGTGCAAGGCGGCGGCTCGTCGCTCGTCGCTCCGACCATCGGCGCGATCGGCAACACCGCGACCGAAATCGGCCTGTTCGGCACGTCCGAAGGCTCGTTCACGTATTTCTCGGTTGGCTCGGGCGCCGGTCAAAACGCGTTCCTGAACAACCAGCCGACGTACTTCGGCTCGACGGTCACGGGCACGGTCCACTTCGCGAACAGCGATGCGGCCCTGTCGACCGCCCAGCTCACGTCGTACAAGGCCGGCCTCGGCGCGACCAACGGCCCGCTGATCCAGATCCCGTACATCGTCACGCCGATCACGGTGCCGGTCGTCAACGGCCCGGCCGTGACGAGCACGACGACGCCGCAAACGACGCCGGGTCAAGCGCACAGCATCGCGCTGAACGACAACGACCTGTGCGGCATCTTCTCGGGCAAGCTGACCGACTGGAACCAGGTCATCAACCCGCAAACGGGTTCGGCGTACACGACGACCAGCTCGCCGATCAAGGTCGTCTACCGTTCGGACGGCAGCGGCACGACCGAACTGCTGACCCGCCACCTGGCAGCTGTCTGCTCGAGCGCCAATACGGCCACGGGCGTAACGTTCGTCGATTCGCTGACGTTCACGGCGTCGTTCCCGGGTGGTGTGCCTGCAAACTTCACGCCGGCTTCGGGTAGCGGTGGCGTACGTACGCAACTGCTGAGCTACCAGTCGGCCGGTACGCCCGCTGTCGCTTACCTGAGCCCGGACTACACGAACACGTTCCTGGCTCCGCAAAGCACGGTCGTGACGTCGGCCAGCGCATTCCAGCTGCCGGTTGCTAGCCTCGTGAACGCGACGAACGGCGTGTACTACGCACCGACGTATGCGAACGCAACGACGGCGCTCAGCACGGCAACCGTGCCGAGCAGCCAAGCTCGCGCCGCCAATCAAGCCAACTGGGTGCCGAACGTCGGCAATCCGGGTTCGGGCTATCCGGTTTCCGGCACCAGCCAGATCATCCTGAGCCAGTGCTATGCCGATTCGTCGGTCAAGACCGCGGTGCACGACTTCCTGAACGCTCACTTCACGAACGCCAGCTTTGCGTCGATCGTTCATGGCAACGGCTTCGATACCGTGTCGTCGAACTTCCAGACGGCAATCTCGGCCGACTTCCTGAGCAACACGAGCGGCTACAACCTCGACATCGGCAACACGGGCGTCTGCACGGGCTCGGTCACCGGTCGTTAAGCGGTTGGCGGACCGCAAGGTCCGTCGTTGACCAGACTGCGCCTCCGGGTAACCGCGGGCGCAGTTTTCATATGCCCTTTCGATCCGCATTGCGCGACGGCTTGCGCGCTGTCGGCAAAAGGCATCGAACCACGATCGTCGCGCTCGCACCGAGCGACGGTACCCGACACGGAGGCAGGTAGACAGGTCACGCTTCGTGCCCGTACATCTCGTACGGCAGCACACCCAACCCTGCTGAATGGAAATACTCGGCCAGCCTCCGCGTCACCTTTGACTGGAGCAGTCCCATGAGATTTCATCAACGCAAGCTTTGCCGGCTCATCGCCCTGCTGATTACCGGCATGAGTGCATCGGCCTCGATGGCCTTTCCTGTCGTGATGGGAGGCGGGTCATCGAACGTCGCACCGATGATCGGCGGGATCGGCAAACCGGCGACCGAGATCGGCCTGTTCGGCACCGCCGAAGGTTCGTTTACGTATTACTCCGTCGATTCCGCCGCCGGCCAGAACGCATTCCTGAACAATCAACCGTCGTACTTCGGAGCGGGTATTACGGGCACCGTGGCCTTCGCAAACAGCGACGCGGCATTAACGACAGCGCAACTCACTGTGTATCGGTTCGGCCGCGGCGCGACCGACGGCCCGCTGATCCAGATTCCTTACGTCGTCACGCCGATCACGATCCCCATCGTCAACGGACCAACCGTGACGAGCACGGCGACACCGCAAACGACGCCCGGCCAAGCGCACAGCATCGCGCTGAACGACGACGACCTTTGCGGGATCTTCTCCGGCAAGCTCACCAGGTGGAATCAGGTTGTCAATCCGGAAACAGGTTCAACGTATCCGATCAACGTGCCGATCACGGTCGTCTATCGCGTCGACGGAAGCGGCACGACCGAACTGCTGACGCGCCATCTGGCGACGGTCTGCACGAACGCCAATACCGCTCCGGGTGTGACCTTCGTCGACTCGATGACTTTCGCAAACTCGTTTCCCGGCGGCGTCCCGGTCGGCCCGAGTTTTGTCGGCGCAACCCACAGTGCCTCTGTACGCAACGTGCTCACGTCGATGGCGTCGGCAGGCATAGCAGCCGTCGCGTATCTTGGGCCCAGCTGGACCAATACGTTCCTCGCACCGTCCAGCGTGATCGCCAGTTCACCCGGTGCATATCAACTGCCCGTTGCGAGTCTGGTGAATGCCAGGAACGGGCTCTACTATGCCCCGTCCTACGCAAATGCGTCCGTGGCACTCGGCCCTGTCACCCCACCCAGGTTGGGGGCCGCTGCGTCCAATCAGGCCAACTGGGTGCCGAGCAGCGGCAACCCCCTCTCGGGTTACCCGGTTTCTGGAACGAGCCAGATCGTCCTGAGTCAATGCTACGCGGATCCAGCAGTCGCGACTGCCCTGCATGACTACCTGAATGCTCACTACAACAGTGCGGCATTCGCGTCGATCATTCACGGAAACGGCTTCGACACGGTTCCTTCTGTATTCAAGACAGCCATTTCGAATGATTTCCTGAGCAATGTCAGCGGCTTCAATCTCGACATCGGCAACACGAGCGTCTGCGCCGGAACCGGCCGGTAGCACGTCAAAGTTACGTCTACCCGGCAAGTCCGCATTGCACCGCTTTCGCCCAAGGCGAAAACGGTGCACTCACGTTTGATGGTGGCTATATGCGGCAGCGTGCAGGCTGCCCGTCACTCCGGCAACCTGCACACCACCTTGCAATCAGATCTTGCCCAACCGTGCACGCTCCTCGGCCGTGAGTACCGCCCGCTGCGACGGCCCCGCCTGACCGAACCCGAGAATCGACACCGAACTCGACGCGTCGTAGCCAACCTGCTGCTTGTGCTTCTTCCCGCCGTCTCCCCCCGCATCGCCGAACCCCTCGACCTGCACCGAGATCGTCCAGCGACGTGACGCCACACCGGACGCGTTGTTCCTGGCCATATCCTGGGCAACCTGCGTCGCCGCCGAGGCGGCTGCACTCGCAGCCGTGAGCGCGCCGGTATTCACTGCCTGCACGAGCGGAATGCCGCTCGCCTTGCCGGTTACCTGGATGTTGTCCGCGTTCACGACGCGCAGTGCCGCGACGTTCAGGTTACCGGCACGAATACCCGCATCGCCGGCATCAACCGTACCGCGCGGTGCAATCAGGTTGATCGTGCCGAGCGGCACACCCGGCACGCTCTGCAGTGTCGCGATACCCGCGCCCGTGACCTGCCCGCGCGCATCGACCGTACAGTAGTGGTTCGCATCGCAAACATATTGCGGCGCCGGCGTATCAGCTGACGATTTCGCCCCCTTGCCCGCGTTGATATCGCCGTTCGAGCTCCAGATCGTCATGTCCCCGCCCTGCTCGGTGAAGATCCGGCTCTGTGCGAGCAGCACGCTGCGATCCGTGAAGATATCGATGTCGCCCTGTTCGAGCGTGAGAATCCCCATCGTCCCGGGCCCGGCGATCACTTTGCCGCTGGCATCGATAATCTGCGGCGGTGCGGAAGTGCTGCCGATCAGCGCCTGCCCGCCGGGGCCGAGGATCGTGACGTTGCCGCCCTGCTGCGTCTGGATGGTCGTGCTTCGAATGTCCAGATCGCCCGTGTCGAGCACCTTGTTCGAACCGTTGCCGCCTCCGCCGAGATTGTTGGCCGTGTACCCCAGCGAGGCGGGGAACATCGTATTGAGCGCCTCGTATCCGCGCGCATATTTCTGATAGTAAGGACTGGCGGGATTGTTGTAGTCCTCGCCGACCGCAGTCAGCACCTTGAACAGCACCTGTTCGGCAAACAGTTGCTGGACATATTGCGGTAGCGCCTTGAATTTCGACCATGCTTCGTCCGCGCTCAACGGCTTGACCGCCGGCTGATCGTTGACCAGCCCCGAATCGACCGAGAGCCCGGCCTCGTATTGCTCCATGAACGTGATGAGCGCCGGCGTCGCACTGGAAACACCGGCGACCGATTTCGCCGGATCGACATACGTCGAGATGAACGACGCAGTGTCGATGCCCGGCCCCACGCCGAACAACACATTGACGCTCGCGCTTTCATGCGGCAAATATGGATTGTTTGCGTTGCCGATTGCGTCGATGCCGGTTGGAAGCCCGGAGACATAACTCCCGCTGCCCAGGCTCGCATAAGCTTGGGCCTGACTCGTCAACGGTCCGATGTTCCTGCCGGCTTCGACATCGAACGTGCCCGGACCACCGAGCACCAACGCGGGTATGACGGCGCCCGTCGAATGAATGAGCGGTGTATCGTAAATGTCCCGCCCGGCCACGATGCGGGTCACGTCCGACTTGCGCAGGTTCTGCCCCATGAACGAGAGGTTGACGATGTCACGGCCTGCCTGGATCAATGCGGCCTTGTCGATCGCGACGGGCACCAGGCCGCTGTACAAGCCGGCATAAGCGCCGGTCGTCTGCAGCATGCCATCGACAATATCGCCGTTCAAACTGTAGATCCGTGCGGGTACGGTATCGCCGCCGTGCAGGGCAACCGGGTCATGCGCTGCCGCGGTTGCGAGCGCCGGATTCACGACGAAGACATTCGGCTCGACGGGTGAAGGCATCGCAGAAGGATCGACATCGAGCATACCGAACACCGGCCGCCCATCAGAAGCCAATCCGTTGATGCTCGACAGATTGACCGACTGGTCCGCGATCAGACTCAGATTGCCCGACGCTGATGGATACAGCTCACCGCTCGCTGCTACCGTAATGCCACCGGTGAACGCGGTCAGATCCACCGAGGCCGGCAGAATGGACGACAGGTCGACCCTGCCGGGTGTCTGCGTGGCGGTAGCACCGCCGCCAATCAGGTCGACCGCCGAGAGCGTGCCGATCGCCACATCACCTGTCGTTGACGAGATATTGACGGCAGACGTCGACGAATACCCCTGCATGTCGGCTTGCTGGCGGTATGCGGCAAGCAACGTGTTGTTCTGCACATATGACGGATCGAATACGCGCCCAATGCTGGCGCCTTGTCGCGCATTCACGTTGAGTATGCCGTCCTGCGTCGCCAGCAACGTATCCACCGTGACGGGCGGTTGACCATCAAGTTGCGCCGGAACCGTAACATCCGATCCGATCTTCCCGCCGGCCGTTATGGTTCCCGTTCCTTTGGCAACGAAATAGCCTCCGCTCAGAATGTCTCCGCCAGCCCGCACCGACAGGTTGCCACCGCCGACCGTATTGACGGTCGGCGTGTCTGTCCTGGTTCCGGTCAGCCACCATGTAGTCGGCAACGACACCGACAGGTCCGAAATATTTCGTCCTGCCGACACGGACACATTCCCGCCCGCACTCAATACACCTTGATCGAATGCGCCGAAGTTGATCGACGTCTGGACGGTCTGCATCACGGGATTGGTGGCACCGACCAGCCCTGTCGGATTGCCGATCTGCATCCACTGCCACCAGAACTGACTGATATTGGCGCCCTTCTGCCCGGTCACCGTGCCGTTTGTGTCGGTCAGGTATTCCGCGCCCGTGATGTCGCCCTGCGCGCGAATCGTGATGTCACCGGCCGAATCGGGGTTGACGGCCGGCGTAACGAGAATGTCCTGATAGCCGGTTCCGGCATGTACGATCGCCAACGTGGGGCCACCCGAAGGCGCGGACGCCACCGGCGCCCCCGCCGTGTAAATCACGCCCGGCACGGTCACATCCGCATCATTCGCTTGTGCCGCGGCCGCATTGAACAACGCAATGCCGTTACCCGCTGCCACGTCGATGGCTCCGGTACCGGTACGAAGCATCGTGGGCGCGAGCACGGCGAAACCGCCGCTGTCGACATACGCGGTGTGTCCATCGAAAACGACGCTCTTGCCGCCCGTCTCCCCGCCTGCCGGCAGGGCCTGAAGCGCGAGCGGATTCGTACTGTTCAGATCCGCACCCGCCACCACCCGGAACGAACTGCTCGCGCCGCCCGCTAGCGATGCTGACTGCAGCGGAATCGGATTGGTGGCGACGGGCGTCGGTGACGGTGAGTTATCGGTCACCGCCGGAAGACTGATCGTGGGTGTCGTGATGACGGAAACAGGCTGGACGACCGGTGCCGCGATCACGTCCACCAGCGGATTCTTGCCGCTCTGAATCTTGAATTGCACCGAATCGGCGAGGTATTTCTGATACTGATTCAGATAAATCAGATAAGAGCCGGGATTCGCGGCTTGCTCGGCGGCCGAAGGGGCAACCGGGCCCTTCGGCTGACCAGGCACGACCACTCCGACGGCGTTGAATCTCAGCTTGTAGACGATACCGATATTATTGTAAGTCGGAGCCCAGTTCATCATCGAGGAAAGGCTCGTCGCAGTCTGATCGAGAAAATTCGCGTACGCCATATAGAGCGCGTAGTATTCCGCGATCTCGTCCGGTTTGCCGCCGACAGGTTGGCCAGGGGCAAACGCCACTCCCTTCTGCGCGTAGTACCAGATACCGTACTCGTACGGGAAAGCGTTGTAACCCGACGGCAACTTGAAAATGGCGTCCGCCTCGCTCAACGTCGACAACGGCGGCACCGCAATCGTCCCCCCACCGCCCAACGGGTTCGCGATCTGGAAGAACCCGTCCGACAGGCTCGCGTTCACCTTTACGTTGTTCTCGGCGCGCAGCGTCACGACCGGCGCCTGCCCGTCGAAGCGGAACGCGAGATTCGTCGGCGATGCACCCGCGCCAAGGTTCCAGTTCGTCAGTACCTGGATGTCGCCGCCATTGATTGCAGAGCTCGGGTTGTCGAGCTCGATTCCCGGCACGATGCGCGTATTTGCAATGTTCTTGCCGGCAAACGGATCGACCAGCGTATCGAGTCCGTGCTGCACGAACCCCATCAGCGTGCCCGGCGCCGCCGTCGAGGCATCCCCGTTCTGATATCCGTAGAAAGTCTGGTGATCCGTGTTCGCGCCGTTGCTCGCCGGCGCGAAATACATGTTGTTCAGTCCGCCGAACCCGATCGCGGTATTGCCACCCTGAAGCTGCGCCTGCGTGACGGTCGCCGTTGCGCCCGTCGCCTGGTTCGTCAACGTGCCGCCGCCTGCGCCATCCGGCGAGAACGAAAACGTCGCCGGTGTGCCGGACGTGCCCTGCGCGGTAAACGTGCCTGCCAGCAAATACCCGCTACGGTCGTACCATCCAGCCGGATCGATGACGCCATCGAAGTGCTTCGCGCCTGTCGTCGCATCCGTCGTGCTCCATACGGCATATGCCTCGAGCAAAGTCGCACGCGAGCCGACGATTCCTTTGCCGGCGTTGAATGCTTCGGGCAGGTTGACCTTCACGCCGTTGTCGATCAGCAGCGGCGCACGGAAATTCACCGTGCCACCCGACAATCCGCCAGCCGTTCCACCCGACACGTCGATCAGCGCATTCGCGCCGAGCGTAATCGTGCCCGCATTCGCGCGCAGAACATTCTCGTAGCCATAAGTCGTGTTGTATGCGATCGAATCACCGTTTGCATCGACGATCGTCGGGTCGAATAGCGCCGCCGTGCCGATGTTGACCTTGCCGCCTCGCTGGTGCGGGTCCGAACCGCGCGCCAGCAGCGCTCCTTCGACATCCACGCCGTTGCGCCCATACAGATCGATCGCACCGCCCGCCTTGCCGGACGCGTCGATCGTCCCAAGCACGTTCACGTTGCCGTTCGCCGTATCGGCCGCGCTCCCCGATCCGCCGTCGGCCGTCAGCAGCACCGAATTCGCGGTCAGCGTGTTGCCCTGCGACAGCGTCAGGTTGCCCGTCTTCGTACGGATCGCGATCGACTGGTTCACGCCGCTCGATGCGAGCGTCTTCGACAACGAGTCGAGGTCGGCCGCGCCACCGGTATTCAGCGAGAACGAGCCACCCGCAAAGCCGCTCGCCGCACCGCCCTTGATCGCGCCGTTCAGGTTCACGACCTGCTGCGGCGCCGAGAGCGACAGGCTGCCTGCCGCGCCACCGCCGCTGGCCCCCGAGAAATCAAGCGTTGAGCCGGCCTGCACATCAACGGTGCCCGCATCGGCCGTCAGCGTAATCGACCCGGCCGGCGCGTAACGCGTCACGTCGAAGAACTGCTTCGATACGCCCGCCGAACTGACCTTCGATCCACTGCCGATCGTCAGGTTGCCGCTCGTCGCTTCGAGCGTCACGTTGCCCGCCGGCGCGCTGATCGTCGCGCCGTTGTCGACAACTGTGCCGCCGATGAAGGTCAATGCCCCGCCGACCGCGCCGCGCGTCAGTGGCATACCCGACGCACCGTTGAGCATCAGCAGGCCCGTCGTCTTCACCTTGGCAGCCGAGCTCGTATCAGCCAGGTAGACCGGCGCATTCAGCGTCACCGGCAGCGCACCGAAGTCGAACGTGCCGGTTCCTTGCCCGACTATGCCACCGGTCGCATTCATCGCCGCCGAGCCGAAACCGCTCGCCGTCTTCGTACCGCTGCCAAAGTCGATCTCCTGCGCATTGACCGTCAGCGTGCCACTCCCGACCGTCGTCGTGCCGGGCGTGGCACCCATCTCGTTCGTGAACGCGACCTTCTGTGCATTCAGCGTCACGTGACCGCCATCGCTCGCGAACGTGCCGGCGCTCAGATCGATGCTGTTGCCGAATGTCGCGTTCACGTCGCCGATGAAACCGATCGCGCCGTAGCTGCGCAGTGTCACCTGCTGTGCGTTCGCGAACTGCGCGAGACCGGCCGGATCGATCACGAAACCCGGCAGGCTGACCGCCGCGCTGCCGCTCGCGTTCGTGAAGGTGATTGCCGAGCCGTCCGCGGTAATCGCCTTGGCCGAGAGCGTCGCAGAGGGATCGACCTTCAGGTTGCCGGACGAGTCGAGCAGCAGCGCCTGTCCGCCCGCGAGCGTCGCGCCCGCGCCAACCGTCAGCAGGCCCGTGCCCGTGCCACCGGTGCGTGTGAGCGGGGCCATCGCGCCGTTGGACACGCGCAGCAGCGCGCCATCGCCGGCGATCGAGATCGGCTGATCCTTGGCTGCAGGGTAATCGCCCTGCGCGGCAATCGATGCGCCGGCGTCGACGCGCAATCCGTTCGCTGCGTTCGGATCGGTGTTGCTGCCATCGGTCTTCGTGACCAGCAGGATCTCGGGGCCCTTCAGCGTCGTGCTCCCGTCGTTCGACACGACGACACTGTTCGCGATCGGCGTGATCATGACGCCGCTCGACGTCGCCGAACGCGTGCCGCCGATCAGCAGGCTGCCTGCGGTCAGCGAATCGAGCGCATCGCTACCTATCTGAAGATAGCCAGGCAGCACCGCAGCACCGTTGCCGGTGATCTGAATGTCCTGCGACGCGATGTCAACCTCGGCCGGCGCACCGCCCGCGCCGGCCGCCGCATTCAGTGTCGCCCCGAGCGTCAGCGCCTTGGTTGCGGCCAGCACCAGTTGGCCGCCATCCACCGGCAACGGCGGTGTCACGTTGCCCTTGGTCGCGGCGAGTTTCGTGAAGTACGCGTTCGCGCCGGTCAGCGTGTATTGCGAATATTGCTGCCACACGCTGTTTGATTGCACGTTGAACAGCGTCGGCGTCGCGCTGCGGCTGCCCGTCAGCGCGTCTGCAAAGTAACCGGCCGTCACGACCGTGCCATCCGGCAACACCTGGCTCGCGCCCGGCACGAGATTGCCGGCAGTGTTCGACACCGTGACGCGATAAGCGCCCGGCACTGTCGCGTATTTTCCCGGCAGCAGCGTGTAATAGCCGGCCGG
Source organism: Burkholderia sp. Ac-20392 (assembly GCF_017104585.1). Lineage (NCBI taxonomy): Bacteria > Pseudomonadati > Pseudomonadota > Betaproteobacteria > Burkholderiales > Burkholderiaceae > Burkholderia > Burkholderia sp. Ac-20392. The sequence continues at coordinate 5,602 of NZ_JAAGPB010000086.1, read as the reverse complement.
CAGCCCCGGCACGCCCGACAGATACACGGCCTTGCCGACCGCATCGTTCATGCCGGCCTGAGCGACGCCGAGCGCCGCCGTAGCGGTTGTCGCCGTGCCGTTCGCATTGGTCGAAGGCTGCACCGTTTGCGCGAACGTCGGGTCATAAGCCGCGACCGGCGATTGCTTGCCCGGCAGGATCGCATAGACGTTGCCGGCCCCGGCATTGACCGGCACCGCCGTCCCGCCCTTGCCGCTCGCATAGCTCACGTTGTATTGCGACAGCACGTCACGCGTACCGCCCGTTCCCGGCACCCATTCGGCCGCCTGCAGGTCGCCGCCGCCTGACAGGTCGATCGTCGCCCCCTTGTCGAGCGCGACGTTGCCGGCGTTCACCCCCACATATTTCGCAGGCGGCGCAGTCAAGTCGGGCGTCGTGTTGCCGGCGACCGGATTGAACTGCCACTCGACCCCGTCAACCGTCGTGCCATAGGGAATCACCGCGCCCTGGTTTGAGACCGACGTCACGCTCCCGCTTGCCAGCTTGACCGAATCCGTCGCAACAAGCGGCAGCCCGGCGAATTGCGCCTGCGTCGCCGCATTCGACGGATCGCCGACGCCGAACACGAGCGTGCCGGACGGCGCACGCACCGTGCCGCCTTGCACGATGTGCGTCGCATCCACGAGCAACGTCCCGCCCGCAGACAGCGGCGTGCCCGACGCGCCGTTCGACGCGAACGTGACCGTCGTGGGTGCCGGTTTGCCGGTTGCCGGATCGGTCGGGCCAACTGCATCGACGACGAACGTACTGCCGGTCGACGGATACAGATCCGCCGCCTTGAAGGTCAGGTCGCCCGGCGTATAAAGCATGCCCGGCGCCAGGCCTGGTGTCTGCGTCTGGCTGACGTTCGTCGAACTCAGGCGGATGTCACCGCTGCTCGTGAAGTTCGCGCGGCCGAAATTGTTGAGCTGAACCTGATTCATCAGATCGATGAACGACGCGTTCACGTTCAGTGTCGCGTTCGACAACACCGGAACCGGCGTGAATTTTGGCGCCGACGGCCGAATCAGCGGCCCCGACAACGCGACATACGGCGCATCGATTTCCACTGCCGTGCCGAGCGGTGCTTGCGGCGCCTGTGCCAGCACGGTATTGACGACCGGCACGATCGTGCCGTCAGGCTTGCGCACCGGCGTCGACAGCAGCGTCGACAACTGTCCCATGTCGATGGCTGCAAGTCGCCCCGCATTCAAAGTCACCGACTCCGGCAGCGACAACGTCACGTTGCCAGCGAACAGAATCGGCGCCGGCGACACGCCGTTGAGATCAGGCGGCGTGGCCGTACCGAGCACCAGGTTCGCAATGCCGGACCCGGTCAACCTGTCCGCCGCAAACTGCAGCACGCCGTTCGGCTGGCCGATCGGCAACCCGGTCGTCGGATCGATCGCCGCCGTGAAATCCTGTCCGGGCGCCAACCCCGTAGGCACAAGTGTTCCGCCTTGCCGCACGACCAGCGCCGTGCCGCTCGCGCCATCGTTCTGATGCGGCAGTATCGTCAGCGTGCCGCCCCGCGCCTGGGTCGCGCCCGGACGCCCCACCAGCGTTGCGTCTGCAAACAATCCGTTCGCCGCCGACAGCGTGATCGATCCCGCATCGCTCCATACGGGTTGCGACGCGTATCCACCGTTCGCCTGCAACCGGTCGAAATTCGCCGACGTGCCGGACACATCGATTTTCGAGCCTGCCTGCGCAACCACGTAGCCCGTATCGCTCGACATCGTCACCGAACCGCCGGACAGCACCTTGCCCGCGTTCGGCACGACCGTCGTCCCACCCATCTTGACCGGCGCCGCGAGCGGATTGGCCAATGCCGTCCCCGATACGTCCAGCGAAGCATCCGCGCCGAGCCATACCGACTGGCTCGAGTTCCTGAAGCCGCTGTTGAACTGCCCCGCCTGCGCATACGTGCCGTTCCCGTCCGCGCTCAGCGTGATCGCTCCGCCCGGTGCGATGATCGAGCCGAGTACCGTCACCTGCGCCGGCGAGCCAAGGCCGACGCTCGCGCCGGCATCCGTGTGAATCGACGCACCTTCCGACAACGTGACTGCGCCGGTGACGCCAGGATAAGACGGCGTCGCGCCGGCCGGGCTCCGCCACGACGTATCGTTGCCGGCCGTCAGGACGAGATTCGTTGCCTGCCGGTGATAGGCATCGAGCTGGCCGATCGTGGCCAGGCCGCCCGCCGACAGGTTCGCGCCCGTGGCCGCCTGCTGAAGCGCGAACATGTCCGGAATACGGTTCAATTGCGTGACGGCAACCGACGCGCCGGGTGCGACCGTCGTGTCGTAGAACGCATTCAGCACGTACTTGCCGAAGCCCTGCCGCGCGAAGAAGGTTTCCGGGAGATAGATATCCCACGGCGACGCTGCGGCCTCCGCACCGCCGATCCGGAATCCGAGCGCCTGCAGCGTCAGCGTGCCGCCGCCCGAAAACCCTTCGCTCAGGATCGTGCCGCCCAGTGCGATCGTGCCTGCCGTCGGCTGCGCGGTCGGCAGGGTCGGCGCGCCGTCCGACGCGCCAAACTGTTTCAATGGCGTCGCGGAATACGCCTGCAACGTCACGTTCCCGCCGCGTCCGGCAGGCACACCGTTCTGCATCAGCATCTGGCCGGTCGACAGCAACTCGCCACCGCTCGACACGTCCAGTACGCTACCGGGCTGCAGCAGCACCGAACCCGAGGTATCGCCGATCAGCCCGCCGCCGACGACGTTCGATCCGAGCAGCGCAGAGAGCGTAATGCTGCCGCCGTTGATGAACTGGCTATTGCCGGGCGTCGTGCCCGGCGCCGCCTGCACATCGTTGTTCACCCATTGCCCCGCCGCGCTGATCACGCCCTGCGGGCCGACGATCACGTTGCCGCCACTCGTGATCGAGATCGACCCCGACGGCACGGACAACCGCCCGGCCACGTTGACGTCGGTACCCGGCACCGGGCTGTTCAAGGTAATGGAACCACCCGGTTGCAGGTTCACCTGCGTGCCCTGCGGAACCACCACACCCTTGCCGCCGACCTTGTCCTCGGTCACGTTCAGGTTCGCGAAACCGCCGTTGTTCAGCGTCGCGACCGGCACCACGGTGGTCGTCAGCACGTTGCGCGGATCGTTCGCGGGCAACGCCTGCAGCGCCGTCTTGTCGAGCGGCGTATCGATCGAGAAACCCGGCGCGATGTCGGCGAGCTGCGGCGCATTGTCCTGCAGCACCACCAGGCCCGCGGTGCCGGATGCGACATCGCTGTTGTTCGACGTCAGGTGCACCAGCGCGGCGCCGTCGAGCTTCGGATCGGCGCCGAGGTTGAACGTCCCGCCGCTCGGCAGGCTGTTGCCCTGCATCTGCTTTGCGCCGCCGAACGCCTGCGCACTGATGTCACCGTCCAGCACCGTCGACTGCAGTCCGTAGATATCGAGCGTCCCCGCGTTGCCGCCGACGATATAGTCGCCCTGATAGCCGCCCATCGTCAGCAGCGGGTTGTACCACGTCTTCGTCACGCCCCAGCGCGGGTGCGATTCGACGAATTGCCCCGCGATGCCGACGTAGGTGTCGTACGGGCTTGCCTGTCCGATCGGCACGAGCGCGCCGTTCGCGTCGACCAGTCGCGTCGTGTTGACGATGCCGCCGTCGTAATGCACGTAGCCGCCGTTCAGGTTCATCGACGAACCGGTCGCGGTCATCACCTCGTTGCCCGACAGCGTGATCGAGCCGCCATTGGTCAACAGCTGGTCGACCGTGCGCGGAATCAGGTTCACATAACCCGACAGGTTCAGGATCGGACTGCCGACCCATTGCACGCCGTCGCTGCGCGTGCCCGTCAGCGTGCTGTCGAACACGAGGTTCTTGTACCCGAGCAGAAACCCGTTGCGCAGCAGCGGCGAATCGGCGAGTTCGTTCTGGCCGATACGGTCGACCGTCACAAGCGTCTGCCCGATCGGCACCTCGACGTTCGCGAGGCCCGACACATCGATCGTCGCGCCGCTGTCGAGATAGATGCGACCCGGAACGGCCGTCTGGCCGGCCGGTGGCTGTGCGCCCGATGCAGAGGGCGTCAACGCCGCGACAGATACCTTGGAACCGGGTGCCTCGATCAACGAGCCGCCCTGGAACCAGACCGAGCCGGCCGTCATGCCGATGCTGCCAGGCGTGAAGGTCGCGCCGGGCGTCGATGGCGTCGTCTGGCCGTTGCCGTCCGGCATCACCGTCGTCACCGAATCGGGGCCGAAGCTCAGCAAGCCGGCGCGGTGCGTGTCGTTGGCGCCACCGGTGCCGTCCGTCGTCTGAAGCGCCTGCCCGAGATAGGCCGCTCCGGTCGGATTGTTGGAAGAATATTCGTCGACCGTGGAGATCGTGATCGTGCCGGGCGAATTGACGCTCGTCGTCACGCCCACCACGCCGTTCTGCGCAACGCGGCTGCCGAGCAGGTTCACATTGCCGCGCGCAGCCTCGACGATGCCGGTATTGGTCAGCGTACCGGCCGGCGTGATGTCGGTCATCTGGCCGTTCGGGCCCAGCAGCGTGATCTTTCCGCTGAGTTCCGGCAGCAGCACCTGCGGGTTCGTAGTGGCTCCGCTGTTGGGCCTCAGGCTTACCCCGACGCCGGCCGCCAGCACCACCTGCCCGTCCGTCGCCTTGATATGCCCTGCGTTCGTCACGTTCGGTGCGGCGATCATCACGAAGCCGCCATCGCTCGCGTTGCCGTTCGCGTGCGTGGTAATCGAGGCGCCCTGTTCGATGGTGACGTCGCCCCACGGTTGATACTGGCTCGCGGACGTAAGATTGACCTGGTTGCCCAGACCAAGCACCTCGTTCGGAAGCCGGCTGTTGCCGTTCAACCCGCCCGAGCTGCCCGACTCCGGATACGCGAGCCCGCCCGTCGTCCCGGCCGGCAGGCTCAGGAACTGCTTGTTGCTCGCGACGATCCCCGCCGCATCCTGCGCGAGGCTGTTGTCCGTCACAACCGGCACCCGGTTCTGCAGGGTCTGGTTGTAGTTGTTCATGTTCAGCACGTCGAGCGACGACGCCACCAGCGAATGCACATTCACCTGCGACCCGGCGCCGAACAGCACCCCGTTCCGGTTGATCACGTACACCGCCCCTTGCGCGGTGATGTTCCCCAGAATCTGGCTCGGCCTGCCGCTCGGATCGTTGATCCGGTTCAGCACGGCCCAGTTGTTCGCGCCGTTCGTCTGCGTGCCGCCCGACTGGTCGAAATTCAGCGTCGTCTGCCGGCCGACGTTCATCGTCTCCCACGTCAGCACCGCGTTCTGCCCGGTCTGCTTCACGTCGACGTTCACGTGGCCGCTCGCGTCGACGTTCTGCGTCGGCGCGTTCGCGTTGACCCACAGCACCGGATTGTTCGTATCGCCCGACGCGCCCGCCGCCACCTGCAACCCGCCCGGCGCCAGCCCGTTCGGCACGGTCGACGGCAGCTTCGCCGCGGCCGCCGCCGCATTCTGCTGCGCGGCGATCTGTGCAGCAATCGCGTGCGCCGCATAGCCGAGGTTCCGGATCGACGGCTGGCTCGCCTGCAGCGCCTGCTGCGGCGACACGCCGAGATTCGGCATGCCCGGA
>NZ_JAAGPB010000877.1:0-1957 GCF_017104585.1 Burkholderia sp. Ac-20392 | reverse complement strand
CCGCAGCGCGACGCCGATGCGGCGCTGAAGGCGTCGCTCAAGGCGCGCGGCGTCACGGTCGAGAGCAGCAACGGCAGCGTGCTGAACGAGCCGTGGGAGGTGCTGACGGGCAGCGGCGGGCCGTACCAGGTGTTCACAGCCTACTGGCGTGCGGCGCGCCGCGACCGCACGGTTGCCGTGCCGTTGCCGGAGCCCGAGCGGATCACGTTTCATCCGTGGCCGAAGGCCGTGCGTGACCGCGCGCTGGCACTCGACGCGCTTGCCTTGCGTCCGCCGGTGCCGGATTGGGCCGGCGGCCTGCGCGACGCGTGGCCCGCGCCCGACGAAACCGGGGCGCACGCCCGGCTCGACGCATTCCTGACGACATCGCTCGCCGGCTACGCGGATGCGCGCGACCTTCCCGACCGTCCCGCGACGAGCCGGCTGTCGCCGTTCCTGCGCTTTGGCAACCTGTCGCCGCGACAGGTGTGGCATGCGGTGCAGGGCGCCGCTAGCGAAGGTGGCGCGGCGGTGGCCGCGGACGCCGACAAATTCCTGAGCGAGCTCGGCTGGCGCGAGTTCAGCTACACGCTGCTGTATCACTTCCCGGCGCTCGCAACCGAAAATTTCCGCGCGCAGTTCGATGCGATGGCGTGGCGCGACGATCCCGCCGCGCTGCACGCATGGCAGCGCGGGCTGACCGGCTATCCGCTCGTCGATGCGGGCCTGCGCGAACTGTGGACGACCGGCTGGATGCACAACCGCGTGCGGATGGTCGTCGCGTCGTTCCTGATCAAGCACTTGCTGATCGACTGGCGCGCGGGCGAAGCGTGGTTCTGGGACACGCTGGTCGACGCCGATCCCGCGAACAACGCGGCGAGCTGGCAGTGGGTGGCCGGGTGCGGCGCCGACGCCGCGCCGTATTTCCGCATCTTCAATCCGGTCGCGCAGGGGCAAAAGTTCGATCCGGACGGTGCGTACGTGCGGCGCTGGGTGCCCGAGCTTGCCGGTCTCGACAACGCATCGATCCACGCGCCGTGGGAAGCATCGCCGCTGGAACTCGACGCAGCCGGCGTGCGGCTCGGCGTCGACTATCCGGAGCCGCTCGTCGAGCATGCGGCCGCGCGTGCCCGTGCGCTCGATGCGCTGGCGGCATTGCCGAAGCGCCGTTGACCGCGCGCTCAGGGTGTCGCGTCAGTTGCAGAACGCGACGTGTTCGAGCAACGCGTACGCGACGCCCGAACTGAAATAGGCCGCGCCGCACCACGCGACGAACGCGAGCGTGGCGGCCGCCAGCGCCGCGCGGATCACGCCCATGCCGCGTTGCCCGATGCCGGACGCGCGACACGCGCGTCGTCGATCGGCAGGTGTAGCAGCGCCGCGAGTACGCCGAGTGCGATCGAGCCGATCCACAGCGGCATGTACGAATGCGTCGCGTCGTACACCACCGCGCCGAGCCAGACGCCGAAGAAGCTGCCGAGCTGGTGCCCGAAGAATACGAAGCCGAACAGCGTCGCGATGTAGCGCACGCCGAACACCTGCGAGATCACGCCATTCGTCAGCGGCACGGTGCCGAGCCACGTGAACCCCATCACGGCCGCGAACACATAGACGCTCGTGGGCGACAGCGGCGCGGCGACGAACACGGCCATCGTGAGCGCACGCACGAGGTACAGCACCGACAGCACGTACTTGCGCCGCAGCAGTCCGCCGAGATGGCCGCACGCATAGGTGCCGGCCACGTTGGTCAGCGCGATCAGCGCGAGCGCGACGCTCGCGTGGCGTGCCGGCAGCCCGTGGTCGAGCAGGTACGCGGGAAGATGCGTCGCGATGAATGCGAGCTGGAACCCGCACGCGAAGAAGCCCGCGTTCAGCAGCCAGAAGCCGCGATGCGCGAACGCTTCGCGCACGGCGTCGCCGATCGACTGGTCGGGGCCGGCGGCGGCGCCGGCCGCCTGCGCGGGCCGGTCGATCGGCA
>NZ_JAAGPB010000876.1:0-2080 GCF_017104585.1 Burkholderia sp. Ac-20392 | reverse complement strand
CCGCGTCGTCGCCCGAAACCCGTCCGCCGAAGCGCTCGACGTGACGCGGCGCAGGTAGCAGGTCGATCATGCGGCTCGCGCTCGTTCTGATGGGAGGCGGCGCACGTGCCGCCTATCAGGTCGGCGTGCTGAAGGCGCTGGCCGAGATCGCGCGCGAGGCCGATCCGCAGCGGCACACGCTGCCGTTCGCGGTCGTGTGCGGCTCGTCGGCCGGCGCGATCAACGCGACGTCGATCGCGAGCCACGCGGACGACTTTTCCCATGGCGTGCGGCGCCTGCTCGAATTCTGGGAGCCGTTGCGCGCCGACTACGTGTATCGCACCGACTGGCTCGGCATCGCGGCCGCCGGCGCACGCTGGCTCGCGGCGATGACCTTCGGCTGGGCGGCACGCCGCTCGCCGCGCGGGTTGCTCGACAACGCGCCGCTCGCGCATCTGTTGCAGCGCGAGCTGAGTTTCCACCGGATCGAACAGATGCTCGAGGCGCGCCTGCTACACGCGCTTTCGGTGACGGCGCTCAGCTATTCGAGCGGGCGGCACCTCACGTTCTACCAGGCGGCCCAGCCGATCCAGGCGTGGCGGCGTGCGCAGCGCACCGCGCGGCTCGTCGACCTGTCGGCGTCGCACCTGCTCGCGTCGTCGGCGATTCCGTTCGTGTTCCCGGCCGTGCCGCTCGTGCTCGACGGGCAGATCGAATACTTCGGCGACGGGTCGATCCGGCAGATCGCGCCGCTGTCGCCGGCGATCCACTTCGGCGCGGACCGGATCGTCGTGGTCGGCGCGGCCGACCCGCGGCCCGAGATCCCGGCCGCGAACGGCACCGGGCTGGTACGCGGCTACCCGACGCTCGCGCAGATCGGCCAGCAGGTGCTCGCGAGCGTGTTCCTCGACTCGATCGGCTCGGACATCGAGCGCATCGAGCACATCAACCGGATGATCGAGCACCTGCCGCACCAGGTCGAGGTGGACAGCGGCTGGCGGCACGTCGACGTGCTCGCGATCGCGCCGTCCGAGCGCATCGAGCTGATCGCCGCGAAGCACCTGAAGCAGATGCCGGCCACGATGCGCGGGCTGCTCGGCGCGATCGGCGGCAGCCAGCCGGCTGGCGCGTCGTTCGCGAGCTACCTGCTGTTCGAGGAAGCGTTCACGCGCGAACTGATCGAGCTCGGCTACCGCGACGGGCGCGCGCAGCGCGACACGCTGGCCGGCTGGATTGCGCTGGCGGACGGCGGCAGCGCGCCGGCCGCCGGCATGCCGCCGGAAGACGGCCTCGCAACCGGAGAAATACGGGTCTGATGCATAAATGGCAATGTAAGGTTGCGTTTTCGCGACGGTCGGCCGCGACCGATCGCCGCACCGCGATTGGCGGCGCACGACCGGGCAGGCGTCTCGGAACCGTCATGCACGCGTGATATCATGGCCGCCGCCGTATACACCATATCGAGCAGCCCGCCGATCCGGCATCCGCACGGGACCTTTCGGGGAACCCGCCTGGGGCAGGGGACGGGCGCGCCAACGAGCCGGCCAGCGCCGGCCCCCACTCAGGCAAGCGTGCAGCCGGTTCCGTTCGCGGAGCGTGGCTGCGGCATGCTGCAACAGCGGCGGCGCGGCCGCCCGGCTGCCGGACGAGGAATCACCGTCCGGCGGGCCGGTTTCCCGCGTAAAATTAGAGTCTTGGCTGCAAAAAGCGCGCTCGGGCGTGCTTGCGCGGCAACAGTCACGTTTAGAGAAGTCGCATTGCGCAGAACAGGGGTGGGACCATCATGAACACGATGCTTTATCCGGAACTTTACCGATCGCTCGAAGCCGTCCGCTGGGACATGGAGAAGGACATTCCGTGGGACAAGTTCGACGCTTCGCTGCTCACCGACGAGCAGGCGAAGACGATCAAGATGAACGCGATCACCGAATGGTCGGCGCTGCCCGCGACGGAAATGTTCCTGCGCGACAACCAGCACGACAGCGACTTTTCCGCGTTCATGAGCGTGTGGTTCTTTGAAGAGCAGAAGCATTCGCTCGTGCTGATGGAATACCTGCGCCGCTTCAAGCCGGAAATGGTGCCGACCGAAGAGGAACTGCAC
>NZ_JAAGPB010000875.1:0-2185 GCF_017104585.1 Burkholderia sp. Ac-20392 | reverse complement strand
CGCTGGCGACGGCCGGCACGTTCGCCAGCGCGATGAAGGCGTCGCTCGACAAGATCAGCGGCGACCAGCAGCACGCGCTCGGCGAGGCGCAGGCGTTCGAGGTCGGCGCGCCGAACGTGTCGCTCAACGACGTGATGGTCGACATGCAGAAAGCCAACATCGGCTTCCAGTTCGGGCTCCAGGTCCGCAACAAGCTAGTGAGCGCTTACAACGACATCATGCAGATGTCGGTTTGACAGGACGGCTATTCGGGGAAAGCTATCCGTGGACGGCCTCCGGGCTGGTCTGCGGGCCGGCCCTTTTGCGCCAGGCGGCACGCTCCGCTTGCCTAAAGCTTTTCAAATCCCTTCCGATAACTCCGGTGAAGGCCGCGTCGTGCGATGCACGGCCGCGGTTCCCGTATAGCCAAGGCATAACAAGGAGAAGCGCATGTTTTCCCCAGGACACGCTGGAGCCAGTGCGTACGCGCGTGTCGGCGTCGAGACGGGGGTGATGGGCGCCTCCCCGCACCGGTTGATCGCGATGCTGTACCAGGGCGCGCGGCAGGCGATTGCGCTGGCGCGCATGCACTTGCAGCAGGGCAATGTGTCCGCGCGCGGCGAAGCGATCGGCAAGGCGATCCGGATCGTCGACAGCGGGCTGAAGGCGTCGCTGAACCGCGACGCGGGCGGCGAGATCGCCGAGCGGCTGGACGCGCTGTATGCGTATATCAGCCGGCGTCTGCTCGAAGCGAACGCGCAGGCGAGCGACGCGATGCTGGTTGAAGTCGACGGGCTGCTCGCGACGCTCGAGGAAGCATGGACGGGGATCGCCCCGGAAGTCGCGCGGATGGCCGCGCAACAGGCAGTGGAAGCATCACGATGAATCGCAAGGCCGAATACTTCGAACGTTACGAGGCGCTCGCCGCCGTGTCGGGCCGGATGCTGGGCGCCGCCCGCAGCGCCGACTGGAGCGCGTTGCCGGGGTTGCAGGCCGAATTCATGCGGTTGGTCGACGGGTTGAAGGAAGCCGATCCGGGCGTCGTGCTCGACGAATCGGATCTCGGCCGCAAGCTCGGCCTGATCCGCCGCATCCTGGCCGACGACGCCGCGATTCGCGATCTCGCGAGCCCGGACGTCGCGCGGCTGTCCGCGTTGTTCGAGGCGCGGCGCTCGACCAAGGTATTGACCGATCTCTACCGCGCGCGCGGGTAGGGTCCGTTTCCGGGGAAACGGGCGCGGGGCGCACGAGTCCGCTGTGGCAGGCGCGCAGTTCCCGCGGGCGGCACCGAGGTGCCGTTCCCGGATTCGCAACGAAGTGGCTGAGATAAGCAGGCTCCGATCATGACCGGTATCGACTCCGTTGCGGCCGCGATGCTGGCGAGCCGCCTCGACAGCTTGCTGACCGGCACCGTGTCGGCGCCCGCCGGCGGCAGCGCGGCCTCGCAGGTCGGCACGCCGGGCACCGGCGCGTCGTCCACGCCTTCGGCCGGCAGCCCGCCTGCCGCGCCGCCCGCATCCACCCAGACTGCACTATCCGATGTCGGGCGCGTGCTCGACGCGATTTCGCGCGTGGGCGGCGACTCGACACCGGCCATTGCCGGGCGCGCGCCGCTGCTGGCCGATCCCACCGTGCTGCTGACCGACACGGCTGCGCCGGCCGCCTCCGATCCGGCTGCATCGTCCACGCCGGCGTCCGCTGCCGCGTCGTCCGCTGCTGCGGCGCGCGAAGCGGCTGCGACTTTGCCGGTCGCGGCGCTGCGTGCGGCGCTCGCCCAGGCGGTGAGCGAAAGCGGCCTTTTCTACGAATCCCATCTCGCGCAGTGGCTGGCCGGCCAGCGTCCGCTCGCGGCGCTGATGCGCGAGCCGCAGGCGCGCCTCGCGGCCGCGCTCGCGCCGGCCGATCCGGATGCCGCACAGCACGGCTCGACCGACCTGCTCGACGAACTGCTCGCGCAGCGCCCGTCTTTGCTGGCGACCGCGCGGGCATCGGCGCAGCCGGGCACGCAGGCCCAGGGCGGCGCGTCGGCGCGCGATCCCGCACAGGCGTTGCCGGCAGGCGCGCGGCAGGGCGCGTCGCTGCCGCGCGATACGGCCGATCTGCTCGGCGAGCGTGCCGATACCCGCTGGACGCCCGCGCGGGCCGAACTGGCCGCGGCGTCGTCCGATTCGCAGGCGCAGGCGCAGACGCTGGCGACCGTGCATCC
>NZ_JAAGPB010000874.1:0-2206 GCF_017104585.1 Burkholderia sp. Ac-20392 | reverse complement strand
TCCGCTGACTGCGCTGCTGCTGCGCGTCGATACCGAGCCCGTGCGCGATGTGCAGGCCGGGCTTCCACATTGATGAATCCCTGAACTTCTCTTCCGACCGAGCTTCACGATGAATCCGACCCGACGCCACTTCCTCGCCCAAGCGAGCGCACTCGCCACGATCGCCGCGGCCCCGGCTGCCCTGCGCGCTCAATCGGGCACACGGCCGCTGCTGCGCGCCGGCGACCAGAAAGGCGGGCTGCGCGCGCTGCTCGAAGCGGCCGGCGAACTGAACGGCCTGGCGTACGACATTGCGTGGACCGAGTTTCCGGCCGCCGCACCCCTCGCCGAAGCGCTGAACGCGGCCGCCGTCGACTGTGGCCCGATCGGCGACGCGCCGGTGATCTTCGCGCTCGCGTCGGGCGCACGCATCAAGGTGATCGGCGCGAACCGTTCCGACCCGTACGGCACGGCCGTGCTCGTGCAGCCCGATGCGGCGCTGAAGGGCGCAGCCGACCTCAAAGGCAAGCGTATCGGCACCACGCGCGGCTCGATCGGTCATTTCGTCACGCTGAAGGCGCTCGACGCGGCCGGCCTGCCGCCCGACGCCGTCTCGTTCCGCTTCCTGCCGCCAGCCGACACGATGCTTGCGCTCGCAACCGGTTCGATCGATGCCTGGGCGACCTGGGAACCCTATACCGCGCTCGCCGAAACGAGCGGCCGCGCGCGCGTGCTCGTCAACGGCCGCGGGCTGTGGTCGGGCCTCAGCTACCTCGCGGCGACCGACGCGGCGATCGCATCGAAGCGCGACGTGCTGCATGATTTCCTGCGGCGCGTCGTGCGCGCGCAGACGTGGTCGTATCGGCATGCCGACGCGTATTCCGCCGCACTCGCGCGCATCATCGGCATTCCGCCGGCGGCCGCGAAGCTGCAGTTCGAGCGCCGGAACACGCGCTGGCTGCCGATCGACGCGACGGTTATCGCCGAACAACAACGCACGGCCGACTTCTACCTGAAGGCCGGGCTGCTGCGCCAGCCGCTCGACGTGCGCGCGACGTTCGACGCCGGCTTCCCGCTCGCATGACCGGCCGCGCGACGGTACACAGCCGTCCAAACGGCTTCGGCACGATCTGGCACAATCGCAGTCTCGCCATCCGCCTTCAGCCAGCGTCATGCCAGCCATCGCCGAACTCTTCGTCTACCCGATCAAATCCTGCGCCGGCATCGCGCTGTCGCGCGCGCAACTGCTCGAAACGGGCCTGGCGTACGACCGCCACTGGCTGATCACCGACCCTGCCGGGCAGATGATCACGCAGCGCACGCACCCGCGCCTCGCGCTGATCCGCACCGCGCTCGACAGCGATGCGCTCGTGCTGAACGCGCCGGGCATGCGCGAGATCCGCACGCCGCTCGACGGCGACGCATCGCCCGCCACGCCGAAAATGGCCGCGACCGTGTGGCGCGACACCGTCGACGCGATCGACACGGGCGCCGAAACGGCCGCCTGGCTCACCGAATTCCTCGGCACGCCCACGAAGCTCGCGCGCTTCGGGCCCGACGCGCGCCGCGGCTGCAACCGCAAATGGACCGGCGAGATCGATACGCACACGCAGTTCGCGGACGGCTATCCGCTGCTCGTGATCGGCCAGTCGTCGCTCGACGACCTGAACGCACGGCTCGCCGCAAAAGGTGCGCCGGCGATCCCGATGAACCGCTTCCGCCCGAACATCGTGGTGTCGGATCTCGACGCGTACGAAGAGGATTTCGTCGAACATTTCGACACGGAAGGCGCGACGCCCGTGCGGCTGCGCCTCGTGAAGCTGTGCACGCGCTGCCCGATGCCGACGATCGACCAGGTCACCGGCGCGCCCGATCCTGCGTGGCCGCACGAGCCGACCGACACGATGCAGACCTACCGCGCGAACCCGAATTTCGACGGCGAGCTGACGTTCGGCATCAATGCGATCGTCGTCGAAGGCGTGGGTACGTGGCTCGAGGTTGGTCAGTCGCTGGACGCGGAGATCGGGTTCGGCGATTGAGACGCAGCGCGAAACCGCTCGTCCCCTAACATCCGCGCGATCGGGAAGCAGCCGCAAACGGCCAGCCGCTTCCCGCACCGCTACTCACCGTCACGCGGCGCGCTGCATGGCATCGCTCGCCGCCGGCAGCCGGATCGTCACGACCAGCCCGCCACCCGCCGCATCGGCCAGCGTCACGCTGCCCTGAT
>NZ_JAAGPB010000873.1:0-2133 GCF_017104585.1 Burkholderia sp. Ac-20392 | reverse complement strand
TGCACGCACGCAACATGCGCGGCCCGATGCCGCGCATGCCGGCGCAGCGGCGGCCTCAGCGGCCCGATGCGAGCGGCGCCGGCGCGTTCGCGCGGCCACGGCCGGCCGGCGCGCCGCCCTGTTCGCCGTAGGTGGCGGCGAGCGCGTCGACCCGCGCCAGATGATGGTGATTGTCGTGGTCCCACGGATGGAAGCCCGGCCGGAAGAAGCTCAGCCATTCGCCGGCGATGCGCGGGAACAGCCCGCGACGCGGCCCGTACAGGAACGCGATCATCCGCAGCATGCCGCGCACGTGATGGCCGGCGCCGCGATCGCGCCACAGCAGCGTCGCGTGCATCAGGAATACGGTCGGCCAGAACGTCAGCGTCGTCAGCAGATACACGCCGATGCGGATCAGGTAGCGGCGCAGCCCCGGCTCCATCGCGGTGTTCCATACGTCGAACGACACGGCCTTGTGCTCGGTTTCCTCGAGCGCGTGCCAGATCCACATCTGACGGTAGCCCTCGACCGAGCCGTCGAGGCGCGTCGGGTCGCGCAGCAGCCAGTCGGCGAGCATCGCCGTGTAGTGCTCCGCCGCGACCGTATGCGCGAGCTGCACCGAATGTGGGAGCTTGCGCTTCATGTAGCCGAGCACCGTCCACACGCGCTTGTCGAGCTTGCGCGCAGGCAGGTGGTTCGCCTGCATCAGCTCGTTGTACTCGATGTGCTCGCGCGTGTGCATCGCCTCCTGGCCGATGAAGCCGAGCACCTGTTGCTTCAGCACGGGATCGTCGATCCGGTCGCGGTAGTTGCGCACCGAATCCATGAAGAAACGCTCGCCGGCCGGGAACAGCAGCGACAGCGCGTTGAAGAAATGGGTCACGTGCGACCCGAGGCCATGCCAGTCCTTCGCACGTTCGACCGGCAGGTCGAAGCGCAGGTCGCGGCGCACCGGCATGATCCCGGCTGCGGTGGCGGAAGCGGCTGACTTCATGTTCATCGTTCTCCTGGTTCCGGAGCGGCCCGGCGCATCGTTCGATGCGGCCGGCGCAGGCTCGGGCGGCGCGTCGCGCACCGCCAAAATCTTGACATCGACAGCTGTAAAGATAGGCCGCCCGCGGCGGCGCACGCAAGCCGCGCGGTAGATGCGCGCTTCCAAACAGGGCACGGTCGAAAAGGCGGAAAAAGCGGCGCTCGAACGGCGTCCGGACGGGGCGGGATTCGAACGCGCGCGGTGGCTCGGCAGCGGTACGCGCGGCTCCCTGCCGTGTCATGTCGATGGCCAGGAAGCCCCGTGCGGCGGGCGTTTCACGGAAATCGGCGGCGCCCCGCGGCGTGCTACCGAGCGCCCCGGTAGCACCGATTCATACACGCGTCGCACTCGCACGGTGCAACCACGGTCGCGGGGCGCGCGGAAAATTCAAACGCGCGTTCCATTTGCGTTTCGGACGACCGCGGCCGTGGCGGTCCGGCGCCGTCCGCGACACGCGTGCGACCGGCCGAAAGCCACGAGCGGCGGCCCGCTGCGCGCTCGCCTACAATAGCGGTTTTACCCATCCTTTTTCAGGAGAAGTCATGTCTGTCATCACGACCGAATCGGGCCTCAAATACGAAGACCTGACCGAAGGCACCGGCGACGTAGCGCAAGCCGGCCAGACCGTCAGCGTCCACTACACGGGCTGGCTGACCGACGGTCAGAAATTCGACTCGAGCAAGGATCGCAACGACCCGTTCGCGTTCGTGCTCGGCGGCGGCATGGTCATCAAGGGCTGGGACGAAGGCGTGCAGGGCATGAAGGTCGGCGGCGTGCGTCGCCTGACGATTCCGCCGCAACTCGGCTACGGCCCGCGCGGCGCAGGCGGCGTGATTCCGCCGAATGCCACGCTCGTGTTCGAAGTCGAACTGCTCGACATCTGACACGACACGCGCGCCGCCGGCTGACGCCCTGCCCCATGGCACACCTTCCGTCCCCCACCGTCGCACTGCAACGCTACGACACGCTCGAAGCGTCGGACGTGCACGACTTTCACCAGATCGTGCTCGGCATCGACGGCGCGATGGTGATGGCGGTGGACGGCGTCAGCCAGCGGCTCGACCGGCACGGCGCGTGGCTGGTTCCGGCCGGCGCGCGCCACGATTACGCGGGCCTGGGCA
>NZ_JAAGPB010000872.1:0-2046 GCF_017104585.1 Burkholderia sp. Ac-20392 | reverse complement strand
CTCGCGTTCACGATGGCTGCGCGAGCGCACGGCCATCGTGAACGCGAGCGCGAAGCTCACGAGCACGTTGAGGATCGCCATGCTGAGCACGCCGGCGCCGGCCCACCACAGCTCGGGCGTGCCGAGCGCATCCTTGCCCAGCACGCCGAGTGCGATGCCGATCGAACCGGCCGACAGCGTCACGTGCCGAACCTCGAACGGGAACATGAACACGGTGACGATCGCCGGAATGAGGCCGAGCATCAGGCCGAGGCCGACGTTCGCGACCACGCCGGCCACATTCGATCGGCAGAAGTGCGCGAGCTTCGCGGCGCCGGCCGCACCGAGCGTGAGGCGCAGACGGCGGTTGTACGTGAGCGCGTCGCCGACCCGGTGCAGCACGAACCAGTTGTCGGCCCAGCCCGCGATCAGGCTCGACGCCCACAGCAGCACGCCGGTCAGCGCCGCGTAGAGCGGCGTCGGGCCGAGCAGCGAGAACGAGTGCAGCGTCGCGTGCGCCTTTTCCGGCGAGATCAGGTTCGCGTGCAGCACGTTGCCCGCGAACAGCTGCACCAGCAGGCACACGGGCAGCACGACGAGCACGTTGCCGGAAATCGCGGCGGCCTGCGTGCGGATCAGCGCGATAACCGATTGCACGAACGCCTTCACGCCTTCCTCGTGGCCGGTGTCGTCGAGCTCGCGCGCGAGCGTCGGCGCGGTCATCGCGGGCTGCTTGGTCGCGAGCGTGAAGTGCAGGAAGTGCATCAGCATGAAGCTGGCCGCGTAGTTGACGCCCGCGAGCAGCCCTTCGAACATCGATTGCAGGTGCGCGCCCGTGATCGCGAACTTCACGCACACGGTCACGACGGTGACGAGGCCGCCGCCGGCCGCCATCCGCAGCATCTTCAGGTACTCGGCGCGGCCGCGCGAGATGTAGTGCTCGCCGGTGTCCGCGTTGGTCTCGACGAGCTTGCGCGCAAACAGCGAGAAGTTGCTGCGCACGAGGTGCGACACGCTCTGGCTGTTGTGGTTCGCATCGATGAGCTCGGCCGTCAGGTGCGCCATGCCGTGCAGGTCGTCGCGCGCCATCCATGCGTTCAGCAGCATCTCGGCGCGCAGGATGCGCATGCGCATCCGCTCGACCTGGAACACGATGTCGACCGACACGCCGTTGCGGTACAGGTGCGAGAACACGTCGTCGACGGCGATCCGGCATTCGTCGAGCAGCACGCGCAGGTAGTTCACCTCGTGCAGCAGCTTGCTCGGGTCGCCGCCGTCCTCGACGGCCGCGTGCGCGGTCTCGACCGCGAGCATCGCGCGCGTGAGGCGGTAGAACGGCTGTGTTTCGAGCGGCTTGCGTGCGTCGTCGTCGGAGAGCCGGCTGCGCACCGTCTGCGACAGGCCGGTCGAGCTGATCTGGCAGGTCAGGTTGTGCAGCGCGGCCAGCAGGTCGCGCGAGAACGAGCCCGGCTCGTGGCGCTCTTCGTCGGTGACGTCGAACGAGATCAGCTCGGCGAGGCGCGTGAGGAGATCGGCGGGCAATGCGTCGATCCATTGTGCGTCTTCCGGCGTCGGGAACATCAGCGTGAACAGTGCCGACAGCTCGCGGCGGTTCGGCGCGGGCGGGATCAGCGACGAGTCGATCCGCTCGAACAGCGCGCCGAAGAAGCCCGAGTGCACGGGCATGCCGGCGTCGCACAGCAACGAGATGCCGTCGCACTCGCGCAGGATGCCGCGCAGGATGCGCGCGGCGTGGGTTTTCCACGCGGGATTGCGATCGAGCACGTGGAACAGGTAGCGCAACCGCGCATGGGCCGGATACGCGCGCGCATCGGTGTCGCGATCGGCCGGCGTGTCCTGCGCGGCCTGCATCGTGCCGGTGCGGCGCAGCCAGTGCGCGAGCTCGATCAGCCATTCGCTGCGCTCGGCGTACGACGCATCGGCGTCGGCGAGCGCGAGCAACGCATCGAGCTGGTGAGCGGCATTGCGCGACGCGCGCCACTTCTTGATCAGGGTCGTCAGGGAACGAAACATAAACGGAATAGCGAAAGCCCTTGGCGGGCGGGA
>NZ_JAAGPB010000871.1:0-2152 GCF_017104585.1 Burkholderia sp. Ac-20392 | reverse complement strand
GCCGGCCGACGGTGGCGTACCCCATTACGATTCGGAAAGCCTGTTCGCGTGCATCGAGGCCGCTTTCGGCGGCGTGCAGGCGCTGACGGGCAAGCGCGTGCTGATCGTGCGCGGCGACGGCGGGCGCGAATGGCTCGCCGAACGGTTGCGCGAGGCCGGCGCGGACGTCACGCTCGTCGCCGCATACCGGCGCGTCGTGCCCGAGCCGCGCGTCGGCGCGTGGGAGCGCGTGCATGCGCTGCTCCACGGCGAACCGCATGCGTGGCTCGTCACGAGCTCGGAAGGCGTGCGCAACCTGCACGAACTCGCGCGGGCGCACCTGAACGATGCCGAGATCGACGCGCTGAAGCACGCGCCGCTCGTGACGCCGCATCCGCGGATCGAGCAGACCGCGCGTTCATTGGGTTTTGATAGGATTACGCTGACCGGCGCGGGCGATGAGCGCATCGTCCGCGCGTTTCGAACGATGGCCGACGAGGCCGTCCAACCGGCGACAGCCGCACCGGTGACTAAACGCATGACAGATACCAACGATTCCAAAAGCGTCGCTTCCCAGCCGGCCGCTGCATCCGCACCGCCGTCGCGTCCCGCCTATATGGCGTCCGAACCGCCCGCGCGCCGCGGCGGCAGCGCGGTGCTGTGGTTCGTCGTCGTCGTGCTCGGCTGCGCGGCGGGCGTCGGCGGCTACGCGCTGAACCGCAAGATCGACCGGCTCGACGGCACGTTCGTCACGCGCCAGAAGGCGCTCGATGCGCAGACGGCCGAGACGCGCCTGAAGACCGAGCAGGCGCTTGCGAGCACGCACCAGGTCGACACGCAGCTCGCGCAGCTCGACGGCAAGCTCGCCGACGCGCAGAGCGCTCAGCAGGCGCTGCAGCAGCAATACCAGGACCTGTCGCGCAACCGCGATGCGTGGATGCTCGAGGAAGTCGACCAGATGCTGTCGAGCGCGAGCCAGCAGCTTCAGCTGACCGGCAACACGCAGCTCGCGCTGATCGCGCTGCAGAACGCCGACGCGCGCCTCGCAACGTCGCAGAGCGCGCAGGCGGTGACGGTGCGCAAGGCGCTCGCGCTGGACATCGAGAAGCTGAAGGCCGCACCGGCGGCCGACCTCACGGGCCTCGCGATCAAGCTCGACGATGCCATTGCGAAGATCGACGCGCTGCCGCTGTCCGGCGAAGCGATCGTCCCGCACGAGGCGCCGAAAGCCGCGCCGGCCGACGCCGCGTCGTCGGCCGTGGCCGTGGCCGGCGAGCCGCGCTGGAAGGTGTGGTGGCACGACTTCTCGGCCGGCCTCGGCCAGCAGTTGAAGGGGCTCGTGCAGGTGCGCCGCATCGACAACGCGGACGCGATGCTCGCGTCGCCCGACCAGGGCTACTTCGTGCGCGAGAACGTGAAGCTGCGCCTGCTGACCGCGCGCCTGTCGCTGCTCGCGCGCAACGACAGCGCGATGAAGGCCGACCTGCACGCCGCGCAGGCGTCGCTCGGGAAGTATTTCGACCAGGCATCGAAGGATACGCAGACCGTCGAGGATCTGCTCAAGCAGGTTGACGGCGCATCGCTGACGGTTGCGGTGCCGAACCTGAACACGAGCCTGAACGCCGTTCAGCAGTTCAAGAGCCGGGGGTAACGATGACGCTTCGAGGAATCGTCTGGCTCGCGGTCCTGTTCGCGATCGCCGCAGCGCTCGCCACCGTCGGCCGTTTCGACGCGGGGCAGGTGCTGCTCGTCTATCCGCCGTACCGGATCGACGTGTCGCTGAACCTGTTCGTGATCGCCATCGTCGTGCTGTTCATCGTCGTGTATGCGCTGCTGCGTATCGTGCGCAACATCTGGCGCATGCCGCAGCGGGTCGCCGCGTATCGGGCGCGCTCGCGCAACGAGAAGGCGCAGGCATCGCTGCGCGACGCGATCGCGAACCTGTACGCGGGCCGCTTCTCGCGCGCGGAGAAGGCCGCGCGTGAAGCGCTGTCGGTCGATGCGAACCAGGGCGCGGCGAGTCTCGTCGCGGCCACGGCCGCGCACCGGATGCACGAGTACACGCGCCGCGACGACTGGCTGTCGAAGGTCGACGCGCCGGAATGGCAGGACGCACGGCTGCTCGCCGCGGCCGACATGCGCGCGGATGCACGTGACGCCGACGGCGCGCTCA
>NZ_JAAGPB010000870.1:0-2318 GCF_017104585.1 Burkholderia sp. Ac-20392 | reverse complement strand
GCCGGGCGGCGACGACGCGTCGCCGACCGACGACGCGTGAGCATGGTTCAGGGGAAGACGCAGGTGACGCATGATCGGAGTCCCTCCGGTTGATGCGCGGGCGCGAAAGCCTGCCCGCCTGTCAGCTTCGACGACGCGCACCGTGCGCCATCGCGCACGGTGCGGGCCGCGTTACTTCTTGTAGCCGGCCTGCCGTACCGCGCGGTCGGCGGCGGCCTGCCCGGCGGCAAGCGCCTGGTCGACCGTCATCTGGCCCGCCACCGCACCCGCGATCGACTGGCCGACCACCGTGCCGAACGACTGGAATTCAGGAATCCCGACGTACTGCACGCCCGTGTACGGCACCTTCTTCAGCGACGGATCGTTCGGGTCGGCCGTCTCGATCGCCTTCAGCACGAAGTCCGAGAACGGCGCGGCGGCCTTGTACTCGGGGCGCTGATAGGTCGACGTGCGCGTGCCCGGCGGCACCGACGCCCAGCCCTCGTCCTTGCCGACCATCTCGATGTACTGCTTCGACGTCGCCCACGCGATGAACTTGCGCGCGGCGTCCTGCTGCTTCGACGTCTTCGGCACGGCCAGCGCCCAGGCCCACAGCCAGTGCGAACCCTTCGGCGTGGCGGCGACCGGCGCGGCCGCGAAGCCGATCCTGTCGGCCACCTGCGACTGCTGTTTGTTATAGAGCATGCCGGCCGCGACCGTCGCGTCGATCCACATCGCGCACTTGCCCGATGCGGTCAGGGTCAGGTTCTCGTTGAAGCCGTTCGAGCTCGCTCCCGGCGGGCCGTCTTTCTTCAGCAGGTTCACGTAGAACGTGATCGCCTTCTTCCATTCCGGCGACGTGAGCTGCGCATTCCAGTTCTCGTCGAACCAGCGCCCGCCGAACGTGTTCACGACCGTCGACACGTACGCCATGTTCTCGCCCCACCCGGCCTTGCCGCGCAGGCAGATCCCGTAGGTGCCCTTCGCCTTGTCGGTGAGCTTGTCCGCGAATTCGGCGATCTGGTCGTAGGTCGGCTGGTCGGGCATCTTGAGCCCCTTCGCCGCGAACAGGTCCTTGCGGTAGAACGTCATCGAGCTCTCGACGTAGAACGGCAGCGCGTACAGCTGGCCGTTGTACGACAGGCTGTCGCGCGCGGTCTTCACGATGTCGTTCAGGTCGTAGTCGGCCGGCAGGCCGGTCATCGGCGCGAGCCAGCCGCGCTTGCCCCACTGCGGCGTCTCGTAGGTACCGATCGCCATCACGTCGAACTGGCCGCTGCCGGTCGTGATGTCGGTCGTCGCGCGCTGGCGCAGCACGTTCTCCTCGAGGATCACCCAGTTCAGCTTGATGTCCGGGTTCGCCTTCTCGAAGGCCGGCGACAGCTTCTTCAGCTCGATCATGTCGGGATTGTTCAGCGTCGCGATCGTCAGCGTGCCGGCGGACGCGGCGCAGGCCGCCGTCGCGAGCGCGGCTCCGGCGAAGCAGCGTGCGGCGGCGTCGAGCATCTTTCGTTGCATGGCATGTCTCCTGTGTTTGTTCGAAGTGTCGTCGGTACTGCGTTTCCTACGCGGCCCGTCACGCCGGCCGCTGCATTCCGCACGCGCGCGCATAGTGCGCGATCACGTCGCGTATCCGGTGACGCACCCAGGCGCGCGGCTCTTTCGCGAGGCCGCCCGCGCGGCATGCCGCGTACACGTCCGGCAACCACTGCGCGACGAGCGTTTCCGGCACCGGCTGCCGCGCGAGGTTGTCGAACAGGTGCTCGACCGCGGCCGCGACGGCCGGCTGCAGCCAGTAGTAGCGGATCCGGTCGCTGTAGCTGAACTGGCGCGCGAGCCGCTGCTCGGCTTCGCCGCCGCGGTAATACGGCGCCCAGTGCTCGGGCTGCGCGCGCATCGCGGCGTCGACCACGTCGCGCAACCGCGAGCGCTGCGCGACGTACCCGATCAGCGCGTCCTCGATGAAGGTCAGCGCGAACAGCGCCTCGCGCAGCGCGAACGTCAGCGCGGGGCCGACCTTCAGCACCGCGAAGTGGTCGCGCACGAGCGCGGCGAGTGCGCCTTCGGTCTGGTAGTCGGTCGAATGCGCCTCGAACACGAGACGCGGTGTTTGCAGGATACTCGCGCCGAGCGATGCCGCCTTTGCGCTGTCGTAATCGAGCACGTGGCGATCGTCGAAGTCGACGCCCGGCTGCGCGACGATCGCGACGACACGCGTCCACGCATCGTCGAGCCCGGCCGCCGCGAACGCGTGGCGGTGCGCGTCGAGCGTCGCCGCGATGCTGTCGCTGCGCGTGACCGCGATCCGCGCGATCGCAGCATCGTCGCCGCTGCCGCTG
>NZ_JAAGPB010000869.1:0-1879 GCF_017104585.1 Burkholderia sp. Ac-20392 | reverse complement strand
CACCGGCGGAGGTGGAACTGTGAGCGATCCGCGCTATTCGATCGGTATCGATCTCGGTACGACCCACTGCGCGCTGTCGTATGTCGACAGCGCCGCGAGCGACGGCGAAACCATCACGCAGCAGGTGCTGCCGATCGCGCAGCTCACCGCGCCCGGCGCGCTGGAGTCGCGCGACCTGCTGCCGTCGTTCCTCTACCTGCCGCATGAAAGCGAACTCACGCAGGGCGACCTGACGCTGCCGTGGACGGCCTCGCGCGCGTTTGCGGTCGGTGAAATGGCGCGCACGCGCGGCGCCGGCACGCCGATCCGCCTCGTGTCGAGCGCGAAGAGCTGGCTGTGCCACCCGGGCGTCGACCGCCGCGCGGCGATCCTGCCGAGCGATGCGCCGCCGGAAGTGGCGCGCGTGTCGCCGCTGGAAAGCTCGATCCGCTACCTGACGCACCTGCGCGAAGCGTGGGACCACACGCATCCCGACGCGCCGTTCGCGGACCAGGACGTGACGGTCACGATCCCCGCATCGTTCGACCCGGCCGCACGCGAACTGACGGCCGAGGCCGCCCGCGCCGCCGGCTACTCGCGGATGACGCTGCTCGAGGAGCCGCAGGCCGCGCTGTACAGCTGGATCCAGAAGAGCCAGGGCGGCTGGCGCAAGCAGGTGCAGGTCGGCGACCTGATCCTGTGCGTCGACGTCGGTGGCGGCACGACCGACCTGTCGCTGATCGCGGTGGTCGAGCGCGAGGGCAATCTCGAACTGCATCGCGTGGCGGTCGGCGAGCACATCCTGCTCGGCGGCGACAACATGGACCTCGCGCTTGCGCATATCGTGGCGCGCAAGCTCGCGCAGCAGGGTACGCAGGCCGATCCGTGGCAACTGCGCGCGCTTACGTACGCATGCCGTTCCGCGAAGGAAACGCTGCTGTCCGACCCGACGACCGACGCAGTGCCGCTCGTCGTGCCGAGCCGCGGCTCGAAGCTGATCGGCGGGTCGATCCGTACGGAGCTGACGCGCGCGGAACTCACGCAGACGATCCTCGAAGGCTTCTTCCCGCAAGTCGACGCAGCCGCGCGCCCGGTGAGCCGCGCCCGTGTCGGCCTGACGCAGCTCGGCCTGCCGTATGCGCAGGACGCGGGCGTCACGCGCCATCTCGCGGCCTTCCTCGGCCGCCAGGTCGCGGCGCTCGATGCGCTCGAAGGCGTGCAGCGCACGCTGCCGCAGGGCGCGACGTTCCTGCATCCGACGGCCGTGCTGTTCAACGGCGGCGTGTTCAAGTCGACGCTGCTCACGCAACGCGTGCTCGATACGCTCAACAGCTGGCTCGCCGCCGAAGGCGCGCCGCCCGCGCGCCTGCTCGAAGGCGCGGATCTCGATCTCGCGGTTGCGCGTGGCGCCGCGTACTACGGCTACGTGAAGCGCGGCCGTGGCGTGCGCATTCGCGGCGGCACGGCGCGTGCGTACTACGTCGCGATCGAATCGGCGATGCCCGCGGTGCCGGGGCTCGAACCGCCGGTGCAGGCGCTGTGCGTCGCGCCGTTCGGAATGGAGGAGGGCTCGGACGCGGCGCTGCCGCCGCAGGAGTTCGGCCTCGTCGTCGGCGAACCGGTGCAGTTCCGCTTCTTCGGTTCGTCGGTGCGCCGTCAGGACCAGGTCGGCACGCTGCTCGACTACTGGTCGCCGGAAGAACTGCAGGAGCTGGAAGAGATCCAGGCGACGCTGCCCGCCGAAGGGCGCACCGTCGGTGAGGTCGTGCCCGTGAAGCTGCATGCGCGCGTGACCGAAGCCGGCACGCTCGAACTCGAGGCGATCCCGAGCGGCACGAACGAGCGCTGGAAGGTCGAGTTCGACGTGCGCGGCGCCGCCTGAGCGCGATGAAGCGCTATA
>NZ_JAAGPB010000868.1:0-233 GCF_017104585.1 Burkholderia sp. Ac-20392 | reverse complement strand
TAAAAAAAAAAAAAAGTAAGACATACCGCTTACGCTAGGCGCCACAAACAATCAGCTAATTCTGTCGATATGCCTGCCTACTATCTACCACATCTCTCAGCTGTACTGTTCCTCTACTCACATCTGCAATACTACTGCAGGTGCGCCAATCATCCAGGTACGCAACTTGACCGTGTCACCTCTCCGCGCGTCTGTTCTATCGCACTTCTATAGCACCTCTCCGCAGTCTGACA
>NZ_JAAGPB010000867.1:0-2163 GCF_017104585.1 Burkholderia sp. Ac-20392 | reverse complement strand
GCCGCACGCCGGTACGCGGGCCGCTCGATCAGCGCGGCGGCGCGCTCGTCGTCGGCGGCGGGCAGGATCGTCCGGTGCACGACCACGCGCCGGTCGAGCATCTGCAGCGAGCGCTGCAGCGCGAGCTGCAGCCGGCGAAAGAACGCCGCGTCGGTGTCCGGCAGCAGCACGTCGACGTGGACCAGCCCGTGCCGCGTGTCGGGTAGCTGGCGCGGCACGCCGAGCTGCCGCGCGGCCGCCACCACGCGTTCGCGCGCCTGCGCCGACACGCTGCCGCGCTCGTTCAGCACGCGGTCGACGGTGGTCGTGCTGACCCCGGCGAGCGCCGCGATCTCGTCGAAGCGCGCGGTGCGCTTGCGCCAGCGCGGCCCGGATTCGCCTGCCATGGTTGTCTCCATCGTGGGGTCGCCATCGAGACGTGGCGATGCGAGGAACGCTAAAGCGATGGCGAAATTTCGTCAACGTTTCGATTGAGCGGGGGAGGCTGCGGGCCTAATTTTGATTCCATGCCGAAGCGCTTGCCGCGCTTCCTACGGACAAGGAATCAAGGAGACGCACGTGGTTCATCTCGACGACCAGGCGCACGACCGCACGGCGGCGCGCCGGCAGGAATACCGGATGACCGGCGGCGCCGGCGAGCGCGCGCAGGCGGCCGGGCTCGTCAACGCCGAGTGGTACCGGTGCGCGGTGCCGCGGCCGCTGATGAAGCAGCTGATGCAGCGCGGCGACGCGCGCGCGATCCGCGACACGCTGATCTGGTACGCGGCGATCGCGATCAGCGGCGTGCTCGCGTGGCTGGCATGGCGCGCGCATTCGGCGTGGGCGATCCCCGCGTTCTTCGTGTACGGCACGCTTTACTGCAGCCCGGCCGACTCGCGCTGGCACGAATGCGGGCACGGCACCGCGTTCCGCACACGCTGGATGAACGACGTGCTGTACCAGGTCGCGTCGTTCCAGGTGTTCCGCCGTGCGACGGCATGGCGCTGGAGCCATGCGCGTCATCACACCGATACGCTGGTCGTCGGGCGCGATCCGGAAATCGCCGCTCCGAAGCCGACCGACTGGTTCTCGCTCGTGCTGAACATCGTCGCGCTGAAGCACGTGGCCGGCGAGCTGCGCAAGATGATCGCGATTGCCTTTACCGGCCGGCTCGACGATGAGGAGCGCACCTACGTGCCGGAATCGGAGCGGCCGAAGGTGGTGCGCGAGTCTCGTATCCATCTTGCGGTGTACGCGCTCGTGACCGCTGCTTCGCTCTACTGGCACACGATCCTGCCGCTGCTCTACATCGGGCTGCCGAGCCTCTACGGCGCATGGCTGTACCTGTATTTCGGCCTCACGCAGCATGCGGGCATGCCCGAGAACGTGCTCGATCACCGGCGCAACTGCCGGACCGTGAGGATGAATCCGGTGTTCCGCTTCCTGTACTGGAACATGAACTACCACGTCGAGCACCACATGTTTCCAATGGTGCCGTTCCACGCGCTGCCGAAGCTGCACGAGGCCGTGAAGGCCGACATGCCGCCGCCGTATCGCAGCACGCTGGCCGCGTATGCGGAGATCGTGCCGGCGCTGGTCCGGCAGACGCGCGACCCGACCGATTACGTCGTGCGGCCCGTGCCGGATGCCGCGCGTGCCTGACCGACATCGACCCTGCCAACCGAGGAGACAAGCAACATGACGCAATGGATCGACACCGGTGCGCTCGACGACATCGACGACGAAGACGTCGCGCGCTTCGACCATGCCGGCCACACGTACGCGATCTACCGCATCGACGGCGAAGTCTATGCGAGCGACGGCCTGTGCACGCACGAGCACGTGCATCTGGCAGACGGGCTCGTGATCGACCACGTGATCGAATGCCCGAAGCACAACGGACGCTTCGACGTCCGCGACGGTCGGCCGCTGTCCGCACCCGCCTGCGAGAAGCTGCGCACGTACCGCGCGAAGATCGAAGACGGCCGCATCCTGATCGAGGTGTGACGCGATGACGAACGACCGGGTGATGGCGATCGTCGGCGCGGGTCACGCGGGCGGCCGCGCGGCGCAGGTGCTGCGGGAGTCCGGCTGGGGCGGGCGGATCGTGCTGATCGGCGCGGAGGCGCATCCGCCGTACGAGCGGCCGCCGTTGTCGAAGGGCGTGCTGACCGGCGAACGCAG
>NZ_JAAGPB010000085.1:0-23732 GCF_017104585.1 Burkholderia sp. Ac-20392 | reverse complement strand
GTTCGGACTACGCGGCGCTGGCTGCCGCGTTGCGCAGCGACGCGATCGACCTGGAGGCCGAGCCTTGCGCGGTCGACAACGGCGCACCGTGGCTGGTCGTGCGGCTGAAATCGGCCGATGCTTGCATCGACCTGACGCCCGATCCGGCCGCGCTGGCGGCGCTCACGCACCGCTACGGCACGGACGGTGTCGCGGTCTACGCGCCGCACGCCGAAGGCGGCCCCGCGACGTTCGAAATCCGCTGCCTGATGACGGGCGGCAACTTCGGCTTCGGCGAGGATCCCGTCACCGGCAGCGCAAACGCCGCGCTGGCCGGGCTGCTGACGCGGCAGGAACGCCGCCCCGGCCAGTCGTACACGGCCCGCCAGGGTACGGCGATCGGCCGCGACGGCCGCATCTTCGTCAGCTATGACGAAGACGGCACCACATGGATCGGCGGCCACGTCGTCACGGTCGTCGACGGCACCTTCCTGTCACCTGCCTGACATTTCGCGATGTGCGATGGCGCCGGCCCGTCCGGCGCCCCCTACGATTCGCCCAACTATCGCAAAACCGTTCCAGCCAGTAATATCGGGCCTAATCCGTTGTTTCGGAGGTCTGTCCATGGTTGCGTGTCCCGCGAACGAACAGACGTCGGGACAACCCCAACCATAGATAGCCATCCAGACGGATGGCGCACGCGAGCAGGACGCCGCCCTCTTCGATGAGCTCCGCCCGGTCCAACCACACGCCGCCGACCCGGCCGCTACGCGCGCCGCGCAAATCGCGCCGGCGTGCGCTATTTGCGATCCCGTTGCTCGGGATGCTGGCGCTTGCGCTGCTGTGGGCCGTGATCATCGCGCGTCTGTCGGTGGAAAAGGACAGCGCGTACAAGGAAGCGGCGGCTTCGGCCGCGATCCTGTCCTCCGCGCTCGAGCAGCATACGGTCAAGGCGATCCACCAGGTCGACCAGATCACCCGCTTCGTCAAATTCGAATTCGAGAAGTCGCCCGCGCGCTTCAACCTCGCCAGCGCCGTCGAAAAAGGCGTCGTGCCGAGCGACACGCTGATCCAGGTGTCGCTCGTCAACGCGAAGGGCATCCTGTTCGCGAACACGGCCGAGCTGCATCCGCAGCCGATCAACCTGTCCGACCGCGAGCACTTCAAGGTCCACCTCGCGCACAACGACGACCGCCTGTTCATCAGCAAGCCCGTACTCGGCCGCGTGTCGAGCCACTGGACGCTGCAGATGACGCGGCGCCTGAACAACCCGGACGGCAGCTTCGCCGGCATCGTCGTCGTGTCGGAAGACCCGAGCTACTTCACGAACGACTTCTACAACAACGCGGCGATCGGCAAGGAAGGCGTGATCGCGGTCGTGTCCGATACGGGCGCCGTGCTCGCGCGGCGCACGGGCTCGGTCAGCAACGCGCCCGGCGCGTTTTCCGCGTCGGGCGTCTACCCGATCGCCGAGCGCGTGACGGGTACGATCATCGACCCGATCGACGGCGTGACGCGCATCGTGTCGTACCGCCACCTCGACGGCTACCCGCTCGCGGTGATGGTCGGGCTGTCGCAAACCGAGGAATTCGCGGACTACTACCACACGCGCAACGTCTACCTGCTGATGACGAGCTTCATCACGCTCGCGATGCTCGCGTTCTTCGGCGTCGCAACGGGCCTGATCGGCAAGCTGCTCGGCCGCGAGCGCGAAATGACGCAGCTCGCCGAATACGACCTGCTCACCGGCCTCGCGAACCGCTACGCGACGCTGCGCGGGCTGCGCAACGACGTGTCGATGCCGGCGAGCCTGTCGCGGCTCGGGCTGCTGTTCATCGATCTCGACAACTTCAAGACCGTCAACGACACGCTCGGCCACAACGCCGGCGACATCGTGCTGCAGATGACCGCGTCGCGCCTGTCCGATGCGGTCGGCGACGAAGGCTCGCTCGCGCGCATCGGCGGCGACGAATTCGTCGTGGTGATGAAGGGCGACGACGTCGAGCGGCGCGCGGTGCGGCTCGCGGAAGCGATCATCCGGATGTTCGGCGAACCGTTCGACGTGCGCGGCAGCTCGTTCGTGCTGCATGCGAGCATCGGCATCGCGCTGCACTCGGTCGCGAACGAAAGCGAGATCGACCTGCTGAAGAAAGCCGATCTCGCGATGTACAGCGCGAAGGATGCCGGCAAGAACTGCTACCAGTTCTATGCGCCGCACCTGTCGCACCGCGCCGACCACCTGATGCGCTGGGAGCAGCAACTGCGCGTCGCGCTCGCCGAGGGGCAGCTGTTCCTCGCGTACCAGCCGAAAATCGACCTCACGCACCGCCACATCACCGGCTTCGAGGCGCTCGCGCGCTGGGATCACCCCGAGCACGGGATCATCTCCGCGAACGAATTCATTTCGATTGCCGAATCGACCGGCCTGATCGTGCCGATCGGCGATTTCGTGATCCGCACCGCGTGCGAGCAGATCGCGCGCTGGCGCGACGAGGGTCACGACACGCTGACGCTCGCGGTCAACATCTCGCCGGTGCAGTTCTGGCGCGGCGACCTGATCGAGACGATCTCGCGCACGCTGCTGGAAACCGGCATCGACGCGAACCGGCTCGAAATCGAGATCACCGAAACCGCGATGATGGAATATCCGGAGCTCGTGTCCGAGAAGATCGTCGCGCTGAAGAAGCTCGGCATCCGGATCGCACTCGACGATTTCGGCACCGGCTATTCGTCGCTGTCGTACCTGCACCGCTTCTCCGTCGACACGCTGAAGGTCGACCGCTCGTTCGTGCAGGCCATCCCGAACGATCGCAGCGTGTGCGTGATGGTGTCGTCGATCGTGCATCTCGCGCGTTCGCTCGGCCTGACCGTCGTCGTCGAAGGCACGGAAACCGAGGAGCAGATCACGTGGCTGGCTGCGCTCGGCGAGATCGAGGCGCAAGGCTTCCTGTTCTCGCGACCGGTGCCGGCCGACGCGATTCCCGCGCTGATCGCACGCTTCGGCGTGCGCGGCGACGCCCCGCACGTCATCGCGCACCGCGCGACCGGCAGCACCGGCGCGTAAGCGCATCGCGGCCGTGGCGCGCGTTGCGCGCGCCGTCATTGTTTCGTTTTCCGATCTGATTGTTTAGTTCATGAACTAGCGTTTTCGCGCATGGCAGTGTCACGGTGCGCGGCGGACAATTGGGAGGGCCAACGTGTCGGCGGGCCGCCGGCATGGCCACACGCGAGAGATCGGGCCCCGTGCTCACACCACCAACATGACCACCGTAGAAATCGAAGCGACCGCTGATGTCGAACAGGCGCAGGCGTCCCTGTGGGACCTGTTCAAGGTCGTCGCCAGCATTTCGGCGGTTTCGTGGGGCGGGCTGTCGATGATGGCGCAGCTCGAACGCCACTACGTGGAACGGCTGCGGCGCATCGAGCCCAATGTCTTCGGCGACCTCGTCGCGCTGGCCTGGCTGGTGCCAGGCCCCGTCGGCTGCAACGTGGCGGTGCAGGTCGGCCAGATATTGCACGGCCGCGTCGGCGCGTGGATCGCCGGCATCGCGAGCGTACTGCCGTTCTCCATCCTGATGACGCTGTTCGCGATCTTCTATCGCACGCCGCTCGTGCGCTCGCTGGCCGCGCCGATGCTGATCAATCACTTCGGGATGGTGCTCGCCGCGCTGATCGGCGTCACGTGGGTCAAGCAGCTGCGGTCGCTCGCGCAAACGCGGCGCGAGCAGTTGATCGCCGCGTTATCGACGATTCTGCTCGGGTTTGCGCATAATCCGGCCGCCTTCGTCGGGATTCTGTTTGCGGCATTCGCAGCCGGCTGGCTGACGGGGCCGCCGCAACGCGACGCGGTCGATTTCACGCTATCGACCCGCGACCGCAACCTGCTCGTGCTGCTCGGCATATTCGTCACGCTGTTCGCGGTGCCGCTGCCCGGCGATTACCAGGCGACGCTGCTGTGGCCGCGCCTCGCCGGCGCCGGCATGACGCTGTTCGGCGGCGGCTTTTCCGCGCTGCCCGTGCTCAAGACACTGTTCGTCACGCCCGCAACGGGCATCTCCGATCACGACTTCACGCTTGCGTTCGCGCTGTCGCCCGTCGCACCGGGACCGCTGCTGAACGTCGTACCGTTTCTTGGCTACCTGACCGACGGCTGGGTCGGCGCGCTGCTCGCGACGGCCGCGCTCTTCATTCCGTCGGGGTGCCTCGTCGTGTTTGCGCAGAACCATCTGTCCCGGCTCAAGCGCCATTCGCGCTTCGAGTACGGGATGCGCCTGCTGCGTGCCGCGACGACGGGTTTTCTTGTCGTCGCTGTCGTCAGGATCCTGTACCGCGAACCGGCCGACCCCGTTTACTGGCTGACGGGCGCCTTCGCCACGCTGTGCTTTGCGCGCTTCAAGGTGCCCGTCTATGCCGTGTACGGCACGGTCGCGGTTGCGTGCGGCGTGTGGCTGCTGGCCGCCGCGCGCTGACGGGCACCGCCGCCGCCCCGCCGGCTTCTACCGGCATTCGCCCCGCTCGCCCGTCCAGCCCGTCCTCAACCTGCCTGCACCGCGACCCGGCGTGCCATCCAGCGGGCGCGCAGCGCGTCGTAAGCGAGGTTGAAGCAGAACGTGTAAGGCAGGAAGAACAGCACGATGCCGAGGTCGAGCAGCAGCGCCTCGACGAGACTCACGTTCAGCCACCACGCGGCTACCGGCACCACCATCGCGACGAGGCCGAGCTCGAACGTGACCGCATGCGCGATCCGCATGCCGAGCGTGCGCTTCAATCCCGCCCGCCGCTCGAAGCGGTCGAACAGCGTGTTGAACGCCATGTTCCACGCCATCGCGATCAACGACACCATCACCGTCAGCACGCCGACGTGCGAAACCGGCATGTCGAGCAGCCACGCGCCGATCGGCGCGCACAACGCGATCGCGACCAGTTCGAACGTCAGTGCATGCAGCAGCCGTTCCGTCACCGTTTTGTTGACCTGTTTCATGATTCCCTCCGATTCGTCTACTTCGTTCATGGCAGCCATTTTGATCGGCGTAACCGTATGAATCCAGTTTGATATCATCGGTTTTGCCGATATATCGCCACCAGGAGCACCGCATGCGCCACGCCCCCGAAGCCCTGCTCGCATTCGCCGAA
The DNA here is from genome assembly GCF_017104585.1 of Burkholderia sp. Ac-20392. Classification (NCBI taxonomy): domain Bacteria; kingdom Pseudomonadati; phylum Pseudomonadota; class Betaproteobacteria; order Burkholderiales; family Burkholderiaceae; genus Burkholderia; species Burkholderia sp. Ac-20392. The sequence continues at coordinate 18,620 of NZ_JAAGPB010000085.1, read as the reverse complement.
GCCGCGCTGCTCGGCTCGTTCACGGCCGCCGCGCGCAAGCTCGGCAAGCGCCAGTCGACCGTGTCGGAGGCGATCGCGAACCTCGAGATCGATCTCGGCGTGCAGTTGTTCGACCGCTCGACGCGCGCGCCGACGCTGACCGACGCCGGGCGCGCGCTGCTGCCGCAGGTGCAGCGTGCACTCGAGGCCGGCGCGGCGATCGACCGCACGGCCGCGCGGCTCGCGCGTGGCGAGGAAGCGCGGCTGACGCTCGTCGTGTCCGATACGTACCAGTCGAAGCGCTACGAGGAAACGTTGATGGCGCTCGAACGGCGCTTTCCGGCGCTCGAGCTCGAATGCCAGATCGCCGAGCACGAGGACGTGCTCGACCTGATCCAGCAGGGGCGCGCGCAGCTCGGGCTGATGGCTGCGCGCGCGGCCTACCCGGCCGATATCGGCGCGGCGACGATTGCGGAGGAGTCGGAAATCGGGTTGTTCGTCGGCCGCACGCACGCGCTCGCCGAGTACGGCGACGCCGACGTGCCGCACGCCGCGTTGCGCGACGTGCGCGAACTGCGCCTCAATACCTATGTGAAAACGGAAGGCCGCGGCGCAGACGACCGGATCGTCGTCGGCACGCAGCACTGGCTGGCGCCGAGCTACCTGATGCTGCTGGAGATGGCCGTGCTGGGGTTCGGCTGGGCCGAACTGCCGCGCTGGATGGTGGACCACTTCGCGCGCGATCGCCTGTGCGAGCTGCGTGCACGCGGCTGGCCGCGTCGCGTGCGGGTCGATGCGGTCTGGTCGCGCAACCGGCCGCTCGGCCCGGTCGGCTCATGGCTGCTCGATGCAATGCTGGCCGCGTAGCGGCGCTTGCCGGCGCACCGCCGGCTGCGCGCGGGCCGGCCGACCCCGGTCAATCAGAAACCGCGCGACAACACCGCCGCGCCGATCGTGACGACGCCGAGCACGAGGTTCACGAGGACGAGCAGGCGCACCGTGTTCACCGCGCGCGCACCGTCCGGCCACTTCTGCGCCTGCACCGCACGGCGGATGCGCGGGAACAGCGCGAACCGGATATGCCCGAAGATCAGCATCATCACGACGCCGAACCCGGCCATTGCATGCAGCGACCACGTCGCGTGCGCGCCGCCGAATTCCACGAGCAGGAAGCCGCCTGACAGCAGGATCACGATCACGGAACCCGAAACCCAGTTGAAGAAGCGGCCGAACACGCCTTCGATCAGCGGCAACCGAAGCTGCGGCGACAGGTCGGACAGCGCCGGACGCAGGCAGAAGTTGGCGAAGACCATCCCGCCCACCCACACGGCGACGGCCAGCAGATGAAGAAACAGCGCGACGGAGACAGCATGGGACATGACGGCAATCCTGTGAGGAGTTGGGTGCGGCGAACGGCCGCGTCGCACGCGGCATCGAGCGACGTTCGACCGGATTGTCGCCGAGCGGTTCAGACCCCAGGCGCGATTTCACACTATTTTGCAAGTTCCGCGTGACAGCGCCACGCTTGCTTACCCGAATCCCCGCTCCAAAAGAAAAGACCGCACGTCCGCCGAAGCGGAGGTGCGGCCCTCGATCGCGGCCGAGCCGGACGATCGAACGTGCGCGGCGTCAGCCGAGCAGCGGACGCAGCTCGCTGACGACCTTGAGCTTCGTGTCCGGCGCGCGGCCCTTGCGTGCGCGCTTGCCGACGTGCGGCGCCAGCCCCGCATACGACAGCGTCTCGTCCATCGCCTTGCCGCCGCGACCGGTGCCGATCAGCACGACGCCGGCCGGATCGATCGCGAGCGCCTGAACAAGCGTTTCCTTGTCGTCGAGCGCCATCAGGATCACGCCGCGACCGCCGCCGGACAGTGTCTTCATCTCGTCCATCCCGAATACCAGCAGGCGGCCGCCGCTCGACAGGCACGCGACCTGCGTTGCGTTCGGCAGCACGGGCATCGGCGCGAGCGGCACCGCGCCCGTGTCGATCGTCATGAACGCCTTGCCGGCCTTCACGCGGCTCACCATGTCGCCGACCTTCGCGAGGAAGCCGAAGCCGTTGCTCGACGCGAGCAGCAGTTGCTGGTCGGCCGGCGCCGCGTAGTAGTGCATCAGGTGCGAGCCCGATTCGAGCTCGATCAGCGACGTGACGGGCACGCCGTCACCGCGCCCGCCCGGCAGCACCGACACGTCCACCGAGTACACGCGGCCGCTGCTGCCCCACGCGATCAGGCGGTCCGGCGTGCGGCACTGGAACGCCGCGTACAGATGGTCGCCGGCCTTGAACGAGAAGCTGGCCGGGTCGAGCCCGTGGCCCTTCAGCGCACGCACCCAGCCCTTCTGCGACACGACCACCGTCACCGGCTCGTCGACCACCTTCGCCTCGAACGTCGCGCGCTTTTCCTGCTGGATCAGCGTGCGGCGATCGTCGCCGTACTGCTTCGCATCGGCCTCGATCTCCTTGATCATCAGCCGCTTCATCGCGCTTTCGTTCGCGAGCAGTTCCTCGAGCTTCGCCTTTTCGTCGCGCAGCGCTTCGAGTTCCTTCTCGATCTTGATCTTCTCGAGCCGCGCGAGCTGGCGCAGCCGGATTTCAAGGATGTCTTCCGCCTGACGGTCGCTCAGGCCAAACGCGCTCATCAGCGCGGCCTTCGGCTCGTCCGACTCGCGGATGATGCGAATCACCTCGTCGATGTTCAGGAAGACGATCATCCGCCCTTCGAGGATGTGGATGCGGTCGTCGACCTTCGCGAGACGATGGCGGCACCGGCGCGTCATCGTCAGCTGGCGGAACTTCACCCACTCGTCGAGGATCGTCAGCAGGCCCTTCTGGCCCGGCCGGCCGTCGGCGCCGATCATCACGAGGTTCAGCGTCGCGTTCGATTCGAGGCTCGTGTACGCGAGCAGCGTGTTCACGAATTCCGTCTGGTCGATCGTGCGCGACTTCGGCTCGAACACGAGCCGCACCGCCGCTTCCTTGCCCGACTCGTCGCGTACCGCGTCGAGCAGGTCGAGCATCGCCTTCTTCGTGTTGAGCTGCTCGGGCGTCAGCGTCTTCTTGCCGAGCTTGAGCTTCGGGTTCGTCAGCTCCTCGATTTCCTCGAGCACCTTCTGGCCCGACGTGCTCGGCGGCAACTCGGTAACGACGAGCTGCCACTGGCCGCGTGCAAGCTCCTCGATCTTCCAGCGCGCGCGCACCTTCAGGCTGCCGCGGCCGGTTTCATAGGCCGCCGCGATTTCCGTGTCGCTCGAGATGATCTGGCCGCCGCCCGGGAAATCCGGGCCGGGAATCAGGTTCATCAGCTCCGCGTGCGTGAGCTTCGGGTTGCGGATCAGCGAGACCGCCGCGGCCGCGACTTCACGCAGGTTGTGCGACGGGATTTCGGTCGCAAGACCGACCGCGATGCCCGACGCGCCGTTCAGCAGCACGAACGGCATGCGGCTCGGCAGCGTCTTCGGCTCCTCGAACGAGCCGTCGTAGTTCGGCATGAAGTCGACCGTGCCCTGGTCGATCTCGTCGAGCAGCAGCTTCGCGATCGGCGTGAGGCGGGCTTCGGTGTATCGCATCGCCGCGGCACCGTCGCCGTCGCGCGAGCCGAAGTTGCCCTGCCCGTCGATCAGCGGGTAGCGCAGCGAGAAATCCTGTGCGAGACGCACCAGTGCGTCGTACGCCGACTGGTCGCCGTGCGGGTGGTATTTACCGAGCACGTCGCCGACCACGCGCGCCGACTTCACCGGCTTCGCGTCCGGGCCGAGGCCCATTTCGTTCATCGCGAACAGGATCCGGCGCTGCACCGGCTTCTGGCCGTCGCACACGTCGGGCAGCGCGCGGCTCTTCACGACGCTGACCGCGTAGCTGAGATACGCCTGCTCCGCGTAGTTGCCGAGCGTCAGCGCTTCGGCGTCCGGTGCATCGGAGCTGGCGAAGAGATCGGAAGTGTTGTCGTCCATCTGAATTCCGTATTCGTAAGTGGCGTGAGGCCGGGCCGGGTGTCATGCCCGGCCGCGCAGGTGTTCGGCTTAGATGTCCGCTTCGACGTCGTTGCCCTTTTCCTCGAGCCAGCCGCGCCGCGCGGCTGCCTCGCCCTTGCCCATCAGCATCGTCATGCGCGCGACGGTCGCCTCGTAGTCGAGCTCGCCGAGCTTCACCGGCATCAGCCGGCGCGTGTCGGGGTTCATCGTCGTATCCCACAGCTGCTCGGCGCTCATTTCGCCGAGACCCTTGAAGCGGCTGATGCTCCATTGCGTCTCGCGCACGCCGTCCTTGCGCAGCTTGTCGAGGATCGCCTCGAGTTCGCCGTCGTCGAGCGCATAGAGCTTCTGCGCGGCCTTCTTGCCGCGCGCGGGCGCGTCGACGCGGAACAGCGGCGGGCGCGCGACGCACACATGGCCGCGCTCGATCAGTTGCGGGAAATGCTTGAAGAACAGCGTGAGCAGCAGCACCTGGATGTGCGAGCCGTCGACGTCCGCGTCCGACAGGATGCAGATCTTGCCGTAGCGCAGGTTCGACAGGTCGACGCTTTCATCCGGGCTGTGCGGATCGACGCCGATCGCAACCGAGATGTCGTGCACCTCGTTGTTCGCGAACAGGCGGTCGCGCTCGGTTTCCCACGTGTTCAGCACCTTGCCGCGCAGCGGCAGGATCGCCTGGTATTCCTTGTCGCGGCCCATCTTCGCGGAGCCGCCTGCCGAATCGCCCTCGACCAGGAACAGTTCGTTGCGCGCGATATCTTCCGTCTCGCAGTCGGTCAGCTTGCCGGGCAGCACCGCGACGCCCGAGCTCTTGCGCTTCTCGACCTTCTGGCCCGCGCGCGTGCGCGCCTGCGCCTGCTTGATCACGAGTTCGGCGAGCTTCTTGCCGTGCTCGACGTGCTGGTTCAGCCACAGTTCGAGCGCGGGACGCGAGAACGACGACACGAGCTTCACCGCATCGCGGCTGTTCAGGCGTTCCTTGATCTGCCCCTGGAACTGCGGATCGAGCACCTTCGCGGACAGCACGAACGACACGCGCGCGAACACGTCTTCCGCGAGCAGCTTCACGCCCTTCGGCTGCAGGTTGTGCAGTTCGACGAAGCTTTTCACCGCCTGGTAGAGACCGTCGCGCAGGCCGGATTCGTGCGTGCCGCCGGCCGGCGTCGGGATCAGGTTCACGTACGACTCGCGCACGAGCGAACCTTCCTCGCTCCATGCGACGACCCACGATGCGCCCTCGCCTTCGGCGAAGGTGTCGTCGCCCGAACGCGAATCGGCGAACCGCTCGCCTTCGAACAGCGGGATCAGCAGCTCGCTGCCGTTCATTTCGTCGAGCAGGTAGCCGCGCAGGCCGTCTTCATATTTCCACGTCTGGCGCTCGCCCGACTTCTCGTTGACGAGCACGACCTCGACGCCCGGCAGCAGCACGGCCTTCGAGCGCAGCAGGCGCTGCAGTTCGCCGAGCGGCAGGTTCGGCGAATCGAAGTACTTCGGATTCGGCCACACCTGCACGCGCGTGCCGGATTTCTTCTCGCCACGGCCCGCGCCCTGCGTCGCGAGCGGCTTCACCACGTCGCCTTCGGCGAAGCCGAGTTCCGCGATCTTGCCGTCGCGCCAGACCGTCACGTCGAGGCGCGTCGCCAGCGCGTTCGTCACCGACACGCCGACGCCGTGCAGGCCGCCCGAGAACGTGTAGGCGCCGCCTGCGGCCTTGTCGAACTTGCCGCCCGCGTGCAGGCGCGTGAATACGATCTCGACGACCGGCACCCCCTCTTCCGGGTGCATGCCGAACGGGATGCCGCGGCCGTCGTCCTCGACCGATACCGACTGGTCGGCGTGCAGCGTCACAATGATCTGCTTGCCGTAGCCGCCGAGCGCCTCGTCGGACGCGTTGTCGATGACTTCCTGGATGATGTGCAGCGGATTCTCGGTACGGGTGTACATGCCGGGCCGCTGCTTGACCGGCTCGAGACCCTTGAGCACCTTGATCGATGCTTCGCTATAGGCTGCGCTGGGTTTCTTCGTTGACATAGGCGCTGAATTTCGTCATTCATCGGGACGTTGTCCACACCTCGTGTGGATAACGTCGTGGACAAAACGTTGAGTTCCGTAAAAAAGCGAATCGAAACAACGGTGTGCTTGGACTGCTCCGAAAGCGGGCGCGCGGCGTGCGCTGCGCTGCCCGGGACGCGCGGTATTTTACTGGTTCCGCGTGGCACGCCAATCGCGGAATCGCGCGCGGCGGCCGCCGGCCGCGCGACGCGTCATGCGTTTTACGCAGGCTTGCGCTTCGCCTCGAGCGTTTCCCACCGTTCGAGCGCGGCGAGCAATTCGTCGTCGATCGCCGCGAACCGCTCGGTCAGGCGCGTGCCTTCCTGCGGATCCTTCGCGAAAATCGAGCCGTCTTCGAGCTTGGCGTTGATGGTCTTCTGCTCCTCTTCGAGCGCGGCGATCTTCTCCGGCAGCGAATCGAGCTCGCGCTGCTCGTTGAACGACAGCTTCACCGTGCGTTGCGTGTTGCGGCCCGCGGCGCTTTTCGCCGGTTCTTCCTTGACGGGCGCGGCGTCCTTGACCGCGCGCTTCGCGGCTTCCTGCTGCGCGAGCTGATCCGCGCGCGCGCTCTGGATCTGCCAGTCGCTGAAGCCACCGACGTATTCGCGCCACTTGCCGTCACCCTCGGCCGCAATGACCGACGTCACGACGTTGTCGAGGAACGCGCGATCGTGGCTGACGAGCAGCACCGTGCCGTCGTAGTCGGCCAGCAGTTCCTCGAGCAGCTCGAGCGTCTGGATGTCGAGGTCGTTGGTCGGTTCGTCGAGCACCAGCACGTTGGCCGGACGCGCGAACAGGCGCGCGAGCAGCAACCGGTTGCGCTCGCCGCCCGACAGTGACTTCACCGGCGAACGCGCGCGTTCCGGCGCGAACAGGAAATCGCCGAGATAGCTCATCACGTGCTTGCGCACGCCGCCGATCTCGCCCCATTCGCTGCCGGGGCTGATGGTATCCGCGAGGCTCTTTTCCTGGTCGAGCTGTGCACGCATCTGGTCGAAATACGCGACCTGCAGGTTGGTGCCGATGCGCACCGTGCCTTCGTCTGGCTTCAGTTCGCCGAGAATCAGCTTGAGCAGCGTCGTCTTGCCGGCGCCGTTCGGGCCGATGAAGCCGATCTTGTCGCCGCGCATCACCGTCGTCGAGAAACGATCGACGACCGCGCGGCCGCCGTAGCGCTTCGTCACGTCGGTCAGCTCCGCGACGATCTTGCCGGACTTCTCGCCCTGCGCGACATCCAGCCTCACGTTGCCCAGCGTGTTGCGGCGCTCCGCGCGCTCGTTGCGCATCTGCACGAGCCGCGCGATGCGGCCGACGCTGCGCGTACGGCGTGCTTCGACGCCCTTGCGGATCCACACCTCTTCCTGCGCGAGCAGCTTGTCGAACTTCTCGTTTTCCACGCGCTCGATTTCGAGCTGCTGCGCCTTGCGCGTCTGGTACGCGGAGAAATTGCCCGGGTACGACAGCAGCCGGCCGCGATCGAGGTCGACGATGCGCGTCGCGACGCGGTCGAGGAACGCGCGATCGTGCGTGATGAACAGCAGGCCCGCGCGCTGCGCGACGAGCAGTTCTTCCAGCCAGCGGATGCCGTCGAAGTCGAGGTGGTTGGTCGGTTCGTCGAGCAGCAGCACGTCGGGCTGCAGCACCAGCGCGCGCGCCAGCGCGACACGCTTTTGCATCCCGCCCGACAAGGCATCGACGGGTGCATCGACGTCCGCCAGGCCGATCTGCGCGAGCGTCATCGACACGCGCGTGCGCCAGCTCCACGCGTCGTGCGCGTCGAGCGACGACTGCAGCGCATTCATCCGCGCGAGCAGCGCATCGTGTTCGGCGCCTTCGGGGATATCAGCGAGGCGGTGCGCGATCGAATCGTATTCCTCGAGCAGTTCGCGCGTGTGCGCGAGCCCCGATGCCACTGCATCGAACACCGTCGCGCCCGGCTCGAACTCGGGCTCCTGCGGCACATAGACGGTCACGAGCTCCTGCTGACGCGTGACCAGCCCGTCGTCGGGCTTCGCGAGCCCGGCGACGATCTTCAGCAGCGACGACTTGCCCGCACCGTTGCGGCCGATCAGGCCGACGCGCTCGCCGGCTTCCAGCGAGAAATCCGCGTGATCGAGCAACGCGACGTGACCGAACGCGAGCTGCGCGCCGGAAATGGAATAGAGCGACATGGGGAGACGGCGAAGAGAGAAATCGGAAGCGCCCATTGTACCGGTCGCGGGCGGCGTCACCGGCATGGCCGGACGGATAAGGCCGGCAAACGGGTTGAGAGGCGGGTTGAACCGTACTTCTGGCGGCAGGCAGGCGGCGTCCATCGAAGCGCTTCGACGCGATGCGATGGCACATCGGGTGCGGCCGGCTTCCGTTGGCGGACGCCGGCCGCGAGTTCTGGGCAACGGGCACACGCCGACCGGATGCCGGCGGCCGGCCGATCGACCACTCCGCGCCGGACGCCTCGGGCGCCCGTACGCGGCATGCGCGATTACTTCACGTTGAGCATGATCGTCGAGCTCATTTCGGGGCCGTACGAGCGGTGCGCGCCGTCGCCGAACTGCAGCGTCAGCGTGTGCTGGCCGGGCGGCAGCTTGATTTCGGTTTCGGTCTGCGCCTTGCCGAAGTGCAGCGAACGTTCGCTCGCGGGGATCACGTCGCCCTTCGGAATCGGCCGGCCGTCGATCAGCAGGTGATGATGGCCGGTATTCGGCGTCATGTCGCCGGCGGGACGAAGCTCCATCCCTTCGAGCCCGAACTTCACGAGCACCGGGTTCGACACCGTCGCGCCATCGCTCGGCGCTTCGAAATACACGCGCGCCTCGGCCCGCGCCATCGTCGACACGGCCATCGCCGCCACGCATACCGCACCTGCGATCCACTTTCTGTTCAGCATCGCATTCTCCTTATGATTGGACAGCCTCGGAAGCATACACCGCACGCACGGCGGGCGTGTTTCAGTTACGTTGTTCGCGATGCGTACGTTTAAAACGACGTTACGGAGCCGTTCGGCGAAATTCCGGTACCATTGCGCCTTTCGTCCGCCGGCCAGGCCGCGGACGGCATCACCGAATTTCAATTTTCCCGAGCGCTACATGAGCGAAGTAACCGAATACCAGAGCTGGGTCTGCCTGATTTGCGGGTGGGTCTACAACGAAGCGGAAGGGCTGCCCGACGAAGGCCTCGCGCCCGGCACCCGTTTCGCCGACATTCCCGCCGACTGGCGCTGCCCGCTGTGCGATGTGGGCAAGGAAGATTTCGTCGTCGTCGATTTCTGATTCGCTGGTTCTCTGATTTCTGATCGCGGCTGATTGCGCGATCGCGCGCGTCGGCGCGCATTCCGCCCCGCCGACGCGCCGCGCGTTTGCTATACTCTGCGCGCTGTCCACACCGCCGTCCGGTTCGCGTTTTTTTGCGATCACTCGGACATGGCTCTCCCCGTAGTTCAATGGATAGAACAAGCGCCTCCTAAGCGCTAGATACAGGTTCGATTCCTGTCGGGGGGACCAGCCATCCTCATGGCCTCATCCACTTTCCCACGATCAAGTACCGCAACGTCGGCGACGAAAAGCGCCTCACGTCGAAGCTGATCGGGAAGCATCAGCGTTCAACGCAGACGCCAAATCAAATCGTCGCACTCGGCAAACCGAGGGTTCCGTTCGATTCGCGATCAAAGATCGTTGACTCTCAACATCAGCCCTAGTACACTTCGCGCCGCGGGGTGGAGCAGTCTGGCAGCTCGTCGGGCTCATAACCCGAAGGTCGTAGGTTCAAATCCTACCCCCGCAACCAATATCGAAGCCCGCTCTGCGAAAGCAAGCGGGCTTCTTGCTTTCCGCATGTACTGCGCCGTGTGCACTGACGGGCTGCACTGCACACGAATCACCGAACATTCAGCCCCAAGCGTCCCCTGCGACACACGATCGCATCCCGCCCGATCGCCGCGGCCCCGCGCCACATATTGCGTAGAATTCCGAACCTTCTTCAGCATCCGGACTCCCGCAATGATTCGAGCGATCGCGGCACTCGCCGCGCTTTCAGCGATGACCGGCACGGCTACCGCCGCCGACACCCTCACAGCTCCCGCGAAGCAGCGCTATGTCAGCCCCGGCATCGCCAACATCACGAACGCGGCAGCACCGCACGCGGAAACCCCCTCCCCCGACTCACGCTGCCGTGAACTGGCCGCCGGCATCGACGCCGTCACGCACGCCCCCGATCGCGGCCAGAAGGTCGTGCGCGGGATGGGCCCGGACGGCAAGCCGCGCAACGAGCTGCGCGCTTACGACAAGCGCGCCGATCTCGAAACCGAGCATCACCGGCTCGGCTGCCGATAACGAACGCAACACCGCCCGGTCGAAAAATCACGCCGGGCGTCGGCATTCGCGCACTCACGCGTTCGCGCCACCATCGATCGTCAACCCGGTCCCGTTGATCGACCGCCCTTCCGGCCCGACCACGAACGCGACGAGCGCCGCCACGTCGTCGGCCTTGCCGTACTGCGGGATCGCCATCCGCGAACGCTGCGCACCGGCATGCTCGCCGTCGGCCGGGTTCATGTCGGTGTCCGTCGACCCCGGATGCACGATATTGACCGTGATGCCGCGCGAACCGAGATCGCGCGCGAGCCCCTGCGTCCAGCCGATCAGCGCGGCCTTGCTCGCCGCATAGAGGCTCATCCCCGCATCGGGCACGCGCGTCGCGAGGCAGCTGCCGGTCGACACGATGCGTCCGCCCTCCCCGAGATGCCGCGCCGCCGCCTGCGACGCGACGATGACCGCGCGCACGTTCACGTTCAACGTTGCGTCGATATCGTCGAGCGTGAGGTCGTCCAGCGCGCCAGCCCGGAAAATCCCCGCGTTGTTGACGAGAATGTCGAGGCCGCCAAACGCCTCCGCGGCACGATCGACCGCGTCGCCCACGGCCACCGGATCGGCGCTGTCGGCCTGGATCGCGACGGCACGGCGGCCCAGCGCCTCGATGCCGGCGACGACGGCCTGCGCCCGCTCGGCCGATTTCTCGTAGGTAATCGCAACGTCCGCGCCATCGGCCGCCAGCCGTTTCGCAATCGCCGCACCGATGCCGCGGCTGCCGCCCGTGATGAGTGCACGCTTGCCCTGAAGTCGGTTCATGTCGGTTCCTTTCCTCATTTATGTAACGACCGACACAGAATGTGGCAAGTTGCGCGACACAGTCAATTGATTTAATTTATCGATCGATACAGATATCGACGAAGGAACGGACGCAATGGCTGAACGGGGCCGACCGAGAAGCTTCGACAAGGAAGCAGTGCTGGATCGCGCGATGGAGGTGTTCTGGCGCCTCGGCTACGAAGGCGCGTCGATGACCGACCTGACGGCCGCGATGGGCATCGCGTCGCCGAGCCTGTATGCGGCGTTCGGCAGCAAGGAAGCGTTGTTCCGGCAGGCGCTCGAGCACTACGGCGCAACGGAAGGACGGGAAATCTGGAGCGGCGTCGAACAGGCCGGCAGCGCGCACGACGCCGTGCGGAACTACCTGATGGATACCGCACGCGTATTCACGCGACGGTCGAAGCCGGCAGGCTGCCTGATCGTGCTGTCTGCACTGCACCCGGCCGAGCGTTCCGATACGGTCCGGCAAACGCTGATCGCGATGCGCGAGCGCACGGTCGAGAACCTGCGCGAGCGCCTCAAGCAGGGTGTCGCGACCGGGGAGATCGCCGCACAAGCGAACCTCGACGCGATCGCGCGGTACTACGTCACGGTCCAGCAGGGGATGTCGATCCAGGCGCGCGACGGTGCGAGCCGTCGCGATCTGGAGGCCGTCGCGCAAGCCGCGCTGGCCGCATGGCCAGCGCTCGTCGGTACGGGCGGCGCGTAGCGGCAGGACGCCACCGCCGCACCGTATCGTTACTGCTTCGCCGCGTGCTGCACGTCCTTCGACGCATGCCACACGCGATAGCGCACCTCGAAGCCATCCGGCACATAGACGACGAGCGGCAGGCGGCTGTTGTAGCGCAGCAGTTGGCCGTCACCGCGCACCTGCACGAACCGTTGCTGCGGCGCCTGTCCCGGGCATGCCATCAGCGTCGATGCCGGCCCCTTCACGTCGGCGAGCTGGTAATACGTATAGCCCCAGCCCTTCACGTCCTCGGCGGTCAGTTCGCCGCCGAACCACTGCTGGTTGCAGTCGGTCTGCAGCGTCTTGCCGATCATCAGCTCGACGCGCGCATCGCCTTCGTTCTCGAGCGCGGGCAGCGCGATCACGACGCGCTGCTGGCCGGCCGCTGCCTGCGGAAACATCTTGATCGACTCGGCCGTCACGGCAGGCGCCGAGGCAGGCCCGGCCACGCAGGCGGCGGCAGTCGTCACGCAGAAGGCGGCCAGTGCGGCCCGGATCGCGAATTTCATCGATGTACTCCTGAAAAACAAATGAGCCTCGGATGCTAACACTTTCGTCGCAAGACCTTACGGCGCTGTAATTTGACGACACAATTGCAAACAGCTGGCAATCCCCTTGCGCGGTACTTATAGGGGAACCAACGGAGAACATCATGCTGAAGCTCATTGCTGCCGCCGGCGTCGCCACCCTGCTGGCCGGCTGCGTCGTCGCCCCGGACGCCGGATACGGCTACGGGCAGCCCTACTATTCCGATCCTGGCTACGCGTACGCCCCGTCGCCGGTGTACGGCACGGTCAATATCTGGGGGGGTGGCGGCGGACGCGACTGGGATCGCGGCCGGCGCGATTACCATCGCTGGGACGGCGATCGTGGCAACCGCGGCAACGGCTGGGGCCGCGGCGGCGGACACCGCGGTGGCGACTGGAACGGTGGCGGCGGTGGCGGCGGTGGCCATCGCCACTGACGCGCATTTGCAACCGTTTGTATCCGCGCACGGCCCGCCGACGGCCGACGCGTCACGCAGTTGAACGGACGGTCGCGTAAAGGACAAAGGCCCTCGCACGAAGCGAGGGCCTTTTGTCGTCCGATGCGGTGAAGCAAACGGCGGCGGCGCCGACCGTTCACACCTCTCGCGTCCGCGCGCTCACCAGCCGGCCGGCTGCGCGTAGCCGCCCGACACGGGCGCGCCGCACACATACGCGCGCTGGTAGCGGTCGTAGCAATAGTTCGGGCCGTCGTCCTGGTACTGCGCCTGCTGGTAGGTCGGATACGCAGGCTGCTGGTACGCAGGCGCCTGGTAGTACGTCGGCGGCTGATAGGCCGGTGCCTGGTACGCGGGTGCCTGGTACGCGGGCGCCTGATACGCGACGGGCGGATTCATCGCGGACGTCACGATCGCGCCCAGCACCGCGCCGCCGATCAACGCGCCGATGACGGCGCCACCGTCGCGGCCATGCGCGGACGCCGGACCTGCCACGGCAAGCGAACCGGCGATGACACACACTGCGGCAATTTTTTTCATGATGGACTCCCACGCGAAGTGGTACTGGATGCGATGCATTGTGGCGGCTTGCGGCCGTAATAGATGCAGCAAGTGGTAACGCGCGATTACCGGTATCACACTCATCGAAATGCGCCGTCGCCGTGCTACGATTTTCGGCATACAGGAGACGCCGTCATGCAGCCCGAAACCGCCCGCCGTTTCGATACCGAATTCGCCCCGCGCATCGCACAGGCGATCGCCGCCTTCTTCGCCGATCACGTGCTGACCGACGTCGTCCCGTATGGCGGCCACGGGCACCCGACGTGCGTGCAGATCCGCAGCGCGCCGCACGAGCATGTCAGCGGCTTCGACCATCCGCTGAACCTCGAGCTGACCTGGGACACCGACGAAATCGAGCGGCTGATGGAGCCGGACGGCCCGCAACGCTTCGAACACTACCTGGCCGCGCTGCCGAAAAAGCTGGGCGCGTGGCAGGGCGCACGCGACATCGATCTCCTGTCGCGCACGCAGGCCGACCCGCTCGTGCGGCTCGGCGGCCTCGACTTCGAAGGCTGAGTGTCGGCGTCGCGCCATGCGGCCCGGTGATACACTCGACCGGCCCCGCTCCGGTGCAGTCGCGCCGGCCGGGCCGCTCATCGCCGCCTCCACCCTTCCGCATGGTTGCGCACGCAACCGGCAACCGGGCGCGCGGACAACCACGCATCTGCTCCCGCCATGAACGCCGATACCGGCCTGCCGCTTCCGCAACGCTACTGGGCGATCGTCTGCGTCGCACTTGGCATCACGCTCGCGGTGCTCGACGGCGCCATCGCGAACGTCGCGCTGCCGACGATCGCGCGCGACCTGCACGCATCCGACGCCGCATCGATCTGGATCGTCAACGCGTACCAGCTCGCGGTCACGATCACGCTGCTGCCGCTCGCGTCGCTCGGCGAGCGCATCGGCTATCGCCGCATCTACATCGCGGGGCTCGCGCTGTTCACCGCGGCGTCGCTCGGCTGCGCGCTCGCCGGCTCGCTGCCGATGCTGGCCGTGATGCGCGTGATCCAGGGCTTCGGCGCGGCCGGCATCATGAGCGTCAACGCGGCGCTCGTGCGAATGATCTATCCGTCGTCGATGCTCGGGCGCGGGCTGTCGATCAATGCGATGGTGGTGGCGCTGTCGTCGGCGATCGGGCCGACGGTCGCGTCCGCGATCCTGTCGTTCGCGTCGTGGCCGTGGCTGTTCGCGGTCAACGTGCCGATCGGCATCGCCGCGGTGTTCGGCAGCCTGCGCGCGCTGCCGTCCAACCCGCTGCACGATGCGCCGTACGATTTCCCGAGCGCGCTGATGAACGCGTGCGTGTTCGGCCTGCTGATCACGGCCGTGGACGGGCTCGGCCACGGCGAAGGCCATACGTACGTCGCGGCCGAACTGGCCGTCGCGTTCGTCGTCGGCTACTTCTTCGTGAAACGGCAGTTGTCGCAACCTGCCCCGCTGCTGCCCGTCGACCTGATGCGCATCCCGATGTTCGCGCTGTCGATCTATACGTCGATGGCGTCGTTCACGTCGCAGATGCTCGCGTTCGTCGCGCTGCCGTTCTGGCTGCAGAACTCGCTGGGCTTCTCGCAGGTCGAGACGGGCCTGTACATGACGCCGTGGCCGCTCGTGATCGTGTTCGCCGCGCCGCTCGCGGGCGTGCTGTCGGATCGCTATTCGGCCGGCATCCTCGGCGGGATCGGGCTCGCGCTGTTCGCGGCCGGGCTGCTGTCGCTCGCGACGATCGGCGCGCACCCGGGCACCGTCGATATCGTGTGGCGGATGGCGCTGTGCGGTGCGGGCTTCGGGTTGTTCCAGTCGCCGAACAACCGCGCGATGCTGTCGTCGGCGCCGCGCGAACGCAGCGGTGGCGCGGGCGGCATGCTGAGCACCGCGCGGCTGACCGGGCAGACGCTCGGCGCCGCGCTCGTCGCCTTGATTTTCGGGCTCGTGCCCGATCGCGGGCCGACGATTGCGCTCTATGTCGCCGCGGCATTCGCGGCCGTGGCCGCGGTCGTCAGCATGCTGCGCATCACGTCGCCGCGGCCGGACACCGCGACCTGACACCACCGCTCGCTGCCCTGAGCCCCGCGCGTCATTCGGCGTCGAGCGCGTCCATCACGAAGCGCACGCGCGCCTGCACGTTCTCGCGCGGCAATTCGATCAGCTGGTAGCCATATGACGTGTAGCACGCGACCATCGCGTCGTAGGTGCGCACCGCTTCCGCGAAATCCTGCCGGCGCTCGGTGTCCTGCGCGTAGATATCCGGCCACGGAGGCGCGATGAACACGCGCCGGTGATAGCGGAAACGACGGGCCGCGGCTTCCGCATGCGCGGGCACCGCCAGCCCCGTCAGCCGTAGATAGCCGACCACGTCCGGTACGCCTCGATCGAAGAACACGGGCCCCCGCGCGTGGCGTGCGAGATCGTACGAGCGCATCTCCCAGCTCAGCATCAGCTCGGCGAACGCGGCCGGATCGCGCCATGGCAACGCCTGGCCGTCGATCGCCATCTGGTCGCGAATCACGCCGCGACCGGCTTCGTGCGAGCGCGCGAAACCGGCGCCTTCGAGCGCGTCGAGCAACGTGCTCTTGCCCGAACCCGGGCCACCGGTCACGACGAAGAAGCGCCGGGTGGCTTCTTCGGTCGCATCATCCTCAGAGCCGGGCGCCCGCACGACCTCACGCATGCGCAACCCGCCGGCCCGCGCGCCGCGTGACCGACGCGGCCGCCGCGACACTGCGCAAGTCGGCAACGAACGTGTCGCGCCAGACCGACAGGTCGTTCACGCGCAACCGCGCGAGGTTTTCCTCGTGGCGCGCCTGCCGCTCCGCGAGCGGCATCGACAGCGCGCGCTCGAGCGCCTCGGCCATCTGCGACAGGTCGTACGGATTGACGAGGAGCGCGCCGGTCAGCTCGGCCGCCGCGCCCGCGAACTCCGACAGCACGAGCACGCCCGGATCGGCCGGATCCTGCGATGCGACGTACTCCTTCGCGACGAGATTCATCCCGTCGCGCAGCGGCGTCACGTAGCCGACCTGCGACATCCGGAAGAACGCCATCAGCAGGTTGCGCTCGTACTTGCGGTTCAGGTACTGGATCGGCGTCCAGTCGAGCTGCGAGAAGCGGCCGTTGATGCGGCCGGCCTCGCCTTCGAGCGTTTCGCGAATGTCCTGATAGGTCTTCACGTCGGAACGCGTCGGCGGCGCGATCTGCAGGAGCGACACGCGCCCCTGCCAGCCCGGCGCGTTCGCGAGCATCCGCTCGAACGACTGGAAGCGCTCGACGAGCCCCTTCGAGTAGTCGAGGCGGTCGACGCTCATCACCAGCTTGCGGCCGTCGAGCGCTTCACGCAGCATCTTCACCGGCTTGCGCGCGCTGTACTGGACGGCCGCCTGCGCGATCGCGTCGGGATGCACGCCGATCGGATAGGCGGCGACCTTCACGACGCGGCCATGCGCGTGCAGCATTCCGTCGTCGCTCGCCGCGCCGATCCCGCGCCGTTCGATGTAGTCGGTGAACGCCTGCTTGTCGGTCTCGGTCTGGAAGCCCGCGACGTCGTACGCGCACATGAACTTCACGAGTTCCTCGTGCGGCGGCACGAGACGCAGCATGTCGGGCGACGGAAACGGAATGTGCAGGAAGAAGCCGATCGGGTTCTTCACGCCGAGCTCGCGCAGGTAATGCGCGAACGGCAACAGGTGATAGTCGTGCACCCAGATCAGGTCGTCGGGGCGCAGCAAGGCGGCAAGCTGCTTTGCGAGCATCGCGTTCACGCGCAGATAGCCCGCGTACTCCTGGCGGTCGAAGCGCGCGAGATCGCCGCGGTAATGGAACACCGGCCACAGCGTCGCGTTCGAGAAGCCGCGGTAGTACTGATCGTAGTCGCGCCGGGTCAGCCCGACCGTCGCATAAGTGACGTTGCCGTCCCGCTGGATCGCGGGCTCGGTGTCGGGTGCATCGACGATCTCGCCGTTCCAGCCGAACCAGACGCCGCCCGTTTCCTTCAGCGCGTCCATCACGCCGACCGCCAGGCCACCCGCGCTCGGGCGCGTGTCCTCGCCGGCGGCGACACGGTTCGATACCACGATCAATCTGCTCATGCGGCTTCCCCTCCTCGATTCGATTGGCTGGCGCGCGGCGCGCGCCAAGGCGGACACGGCTGCCCGAAGGCGGCCGTGCGGCGATTCAGACGTGAGCAATGCAGGTGTGAAAGACAGCGGCGGAATGCGACGGCAACGACATCAGGCGTCCTGCTCCTGGCCGAGATCCCGCTGATAGTCGAGCCCTTCCGGGCGGGCGCCGCCCTGGTTGTGATCGCCGTCGGACGGCGGCTCGCCGGGCGCACCGGCAGGCGGTGCCGGCGGCGCGTCAGTCTGCGGACGCGAGCGATCCACCCCTGCTTCAGGCGGCCGGGGCGAAAACCGTTTCGAACGGCGCATGGCTGGGTGTCTCATGTGCGGCGCGGCCCGAGGCCGGTGTAGAAACATTCCATAACTTAAAAGTCTAGGTCGCTTCCTTGCATGCCAAGGTAACAATTGCCTTCAATTTGTAACGTTTCGACCCCTCAAGATTCATCTGTCCGACAATGACGCCGCGCGCACACGCGCAGCCTGCCGTCCGGTGATTTGTCAAAGCTTTGCAGTTTCCCTATGACAATTGCGAAACAATGACGCGGCATGACGGCGTGCATGCGACGCCGCTCACCCAGACAGGACTTGCACTCAGGGATGAACATTCGTTTCGAATCGCCGCGCCGGGCCATGCCGGCGCGCGTCGTGCTGGCCGCGATCGCCACGGCCGCACTGCTGTCCGGCTGCAACTCGCTGTATAGCGAGGGCGCGACAGCCGGCGCCGGTATCGCGGGCGCCGCGATCGCCTCCAAGGTCACCAACAACGCCGCCGTTGCGACGGGCATCGGCCTCGGCGCCGTCGCCGGCGCGCGCGCAGGCGTCCAGTACACGCAGCGCGTCGCACACCGTTACACACAGGAACAGATCGCGAAGGCCGCCGGCCCGCTCGAAGTCGGTGGCGTCGCGCCGTGGTCGACGCACCACTCGTTCCCGATCGAGGACGACGAGCAGGGGCGCGTGACAGTCAGCCGGATGATCAGTGTCGGCCCGCTCGACTGCAAGGAAATCGTGTTCGCGGTCGACACGCCCGCCAAGGCCGACAAGGCCGCGCAATCGGCGTTCTACGTCGCCACGATCTGCCGCGACGA
>NZ_JAAGPB010000084.1:0-233 GCF_017104585.1 Burkholderia sp. Ac-20392 | reverse complement strand
AAAAAAAAAAAAAATGAATTCATCTGATAGTATCTACTACTTGTACACACACCTGATATTTTCTACCTGTATATGACGTCGCTTATAATGTATATATGTGTCTGTTCCTGCTGACTCGATCCATAGTTCTATTCGTACTCATTGCTGTCAGAGCACTTCATGAGCATTCACTCCGATTAGTATGCTAGCACGTCGAGTTCTAGTCAGTCGATCGACTGTCGTTAACACGCGAC
>NZ_JAAGPB010000866.1:0-2194 GCF_017104585.1 Burkholderia sp. Ac-20392 | reverse complement strand
GCTTCATTCGCGCCGCGGCGCTGGAGCTCGCGCGCCGCAACGTGACGGTGAACGGCGTCGAGCCGGGCATGATCCGCACGCCGGCGGCCGGCAATCTTGGCGGCGCGTCGGTCGCGGCGCAGATCGCGCGCGACATTCCGCTGGCGCGGATGGGCGAGCCGGAAGATATCGCGAACGCGATGCTGTTTCTCGCGTCGACCGATGCGGCGTACATCACGGGGCAGACGATCGTCGTCGACGGCGGTGCGACTTTGCCCGAGAGCGGGGCGGTGCTTGGCGGCGAGTGACGATGGACCGGGTAACGGCCGGCGGAACAGGGCGGGCCCGGCGGCCCGCTGCGAGCTTGCGCAGCGGGCTCGGCGTGTTCCGCGTGTTCCGCCGGGGGCATCTTCGCGTGAGTCAGTCCGGCATCCCGTTGTGGTCCCCGAGCGGCCTGTCGGGCCAGTCCACCCAGCGATCCGCGCGGGTCAGCTCATACGCCTCGTTCATCGGGTAGCGGATGCGGTTGTCGTCGCGCGGGCGTTCACCGATCACCATCAGCCGGACTTCGTCCTGCGTGTTGTTGATGAAGGTGTGGCAGATGCCGGTGCCGGCCGGAAACGCGATGGAATCGCCTTCGGCAACGGGGTGAAGCACGCCGTCGATCCAGACGTCGGGCTTGCCTTCGAGTACGTACACAAACTCCTGCTCAGTGCTTTCGGCATGCGGATAGGACGTCCGCCGGCCCGGCAGAAGCCTCACGTGATGGATGCCGATACGCGTGATGCCGAGCTCGGCGGAAAGCGGCGCGTCCAGCGCCATCGGCTCGGTGTCGCCGCGATAGCAATGCGCTTCCGGTTCTTCGAGTTCGGTCCAGTGCTTGATGAAATCGGGGCGGGTCATCGGTTGCACTCCTTTCGGGGGGGGCGAGGGTAGCGGTTCAGGCGCCGACGTTAGCGGTGACTCGCGCCCCAGCTCGGCGAATGGACCTCGGCCGATAACTTACCAGCGAATGCAGAAGGCCGATTGCTCGTCGAATTTCTCGAGCGGTCGAGGCGGCGACGCCGGCCGGCGCGATCGTGGCCGCCGGCCATGCGGGACGTCAGGTGCCGGTCGGAGAGATTCAGGGCGGCCCGGATGTCGCGGATCGGGCGGTCGACGACATCCGCGGAAATCAGCATCGAACCGCTTCTTGCGTTGCGCAAAAAGCGTCGGCGACGCGACGCACGCATGCCGGTCGCCGCGTATCGCCGCGACTACAGCCAGCCGCTGCGGATGAATTCGACGATCGAATAGCGGCGGTGCTCGAGATCGTGCTGTCGAACGGCGTCGACGATGCGCGACACACCGTCCGCGTAAGGCGTCGCACCCACCACGCGCGATTCGAACTGCAGGCTGCACGCACCGTCGTCGATGCGGATCCGGTGAATCGCGTGGCGGCCGAGCTGATCGTCGGCGACCGCGAATTCGCTGCGTTGCACGTCCGGGTCGCGCACGGAGCGGATGTCTTCCGGCCGCACGCCGAGCGACTGGCCGATCCCGACGGCCGTGCCGGGGACGGACGTCTTGCCGGCCTGGTGCGACTCGGTCAGGCTGATCCGGCAGTCATGAAACAGGTGGCCGCTGGTTTCCAGCATGCTCATGAACTTGAGCATCAGGATGTTCGTGTTCGGGCACAGCACGACCGGGAACGCATGCGAGCCGGCTTCGATCTCGGAGCCGGTCGACAGCTCGACGAGTGGCGATCCGCTGGCCTCGCAGAACGCGATCACATCAGGGAGTTCGCGGCCGGACCCGGCGTGCACGACGATCGTTCGGGCGTCGCTACGCTGCGCATCGTTGCGCGCGCTGTCCGACCAGGGGATCACGCGGCAGGTGGCCGGGTCGAGCCGATGTGCGTCGAGCAGCTCGCTGGCCAGCTTGCCGGTTCCTACGACGAGTACTTGCATGGAATTGACGGGTTGAAGTTCAGGATTCGGGACGGGAGCGGCGCGGGCCGTCGTCGGGTGCCTCGGCACGGTCGCGGCGCATGGCGCCGGAGCGGCCTCGCGCATTATGCCCGGCCGCCCGCCTGCGCGCCCGCCGGGCCTCGCAGGCGGGCAGCCCGGTGCGTCAGCTTGCCGACACCGTCGGCAGCCACGCATTTGCCGCGTTCTGCGTCGCGAGTTGCTTCGCGATCGAGCGCGCGAGGCGGTCCGTATCGGACGCCACCGTA
>NZ_JAAGPB010000865.1:0-2062 GCF_017104585.1 Burkholderia sp. Ac-20392 | reverse complement strand
GCAAGGTGGAGATCCAGGCGCACGCGGACAGCATCGAGTTGACCGCGCAGAAGGCGCTGAAGCTGCTGGCGGTCACCGAGTCGGTCGAAGGCGCCGCGGCGAAGGAAATCCTGCTGACGTCCGGCGGTCGCGGCGCACATGTTCGGCATCGCGATGGCCGTCGGCTGCGCGCTGTTCGTGCTGCTGCTGTGGCGTACACACGCGATCGCCAGCCTGGTCGGCCCGCTGGCAAACGACGGCATGCGTCCCGCGACGCTCGCATGCTGGGTCGCGGGGCTCGCCGCGCTGTTCGGCGTCACGTCATCTGCGCATGCGAGCATCGCGCATGCGTGGCTGGCGTTCGAAGTGTGAGCGCACCGCGCCGACAGACACTGCGGAGGCACGCGGATGCATCGATACGGGACAGGAAGGACGGCGCGGGCTCGACGCGAACGCGGCATTGCGATCGTGACGGTACTGCTCGTCGTCGCATTGGCGGCCACGCTTGCCGCCAGCGTGCTGTGGCGCCAGCAGGTCGCGACGCGCGACGTCGAGAACCAGCGGCTCGCGACGCAGACGATGTGGATCGAGCGCGCCGCGGTCGAGTGGGCACGCGCGACGCTGCGCGCGCAAAGCGCGACGTCGAACGTCACGTTCGTCGGCCAGCCATGGTCGGCGCCGGTTGCCGACGTACAGCTCTCTGACCTGTTGCCGTCGGACGCCTTGGCGGTCAACGCCGAGCTGTCGCGCGCGTGGATCTCCGGCAGCGTCGAGGACGCGCAGGCGCGCTTCAACCTGACGAACCTCGTGTCGCGCGCCGCGCCCGGCAAGCCGTGGCAGTCCAGCGGCGAAGGCGTGCTGGCGTACCGGCGCCTGCTCGGCCAACTGTCGCTCGATCCCGCGCTCGCGCAATCGACGGCCGACTACATGCTGCGCTCGCTGCGCGACGCGAACGGCCCGGACGGCTGGCCGCTGCAGCTCGTGTCCGTCGACGATCTCGCGCGCATTCCAGGCTACGACGCGCGAACGATCGACGCGATCGCGCCGTTCGTGACGATCCTGCCCGACCTGACCGTCGTCAACGCGAACACCGCCGCCGAACCCGTGCTCGTCGCCGCGATTCCGACACTGTCGCAGAGTCAGGCGAAGCGGCTCGTCGACCGGCGCGCGACCGCCTATTTCGTCAGCACCGGCGACATCGCCGAATACCTGCTGCCGGCGCAGGGCGGCAACCCGACGCTGCCGGACGGCTCGGCCGTCGGCGTGAACAGCGGCTATTTCATCGTGCATTGCCGCGTGCATTCGGCGCGGATCAACACGCGTATCGACACGCTGATCGCACGCTACGGCAGCGGCAATTTCGCGTGGACGTCGGTCATCTGGGTGCGACGGCTCACGAGTTGAAGCCGATGGGCTGGCCTCGATGCGTACACGGGCGTACGTACTTCATGCCGGAATGCAGCAACGGATAACGCTATCCGGCAACTGATCCCGTGTAGCCCGAGCGTCAATGAACCGCGACGGGCGAGCACCCCGTTCCTTCTTCCATGGTCGTGCTGGCAGGTATTTCGATGTCGGCGCAACGGAATCCAGCCAGCGCGTTGCGCGACACACGATAAAGACGGTGTCCGGCAGTCACCGCGGCCGAAACGCTAGACCCGCGACAACTCCCCCAACCCGACCGCGCGCACACCCTGCTGCGTCACCGCCGCATCGAACGACAGCCGCGAGAAGCTCGTCTCGCGCACTTCACCGAGCAGCCGGTTCCAGTCGTCGATCGACACGAGCAGCGCGATCGGCCGGTTGTACTTGGTCACCATCACGAGCGCCTCGCCCGCATGCCGCAGCGCCTTCGACGGATTGCTGCTGAAGTCGCGCGTCGCCATCGCGATCGTGCGCAGGCTGAACACATTGGCAGCCGGATCGCCGTCGTCGTCGTGCATCAGGCGCTCGAGCGTCGCCGCGCGCAGCAACGCCTGCGACTTCGCGGACAGCCGGTTGTCGCGGCGCCGACGCCGCTCGCTGCGCGGGTCGACGTGCACGGCGAGCATCCGCACGATCTGGCCCAGCGTCGTCGCGGGCA
>NZ_JAAGPB010000864.1:0-237 GCF_017104585.1 Burkholderia sp. Ac-20392 | reverse complement strand
AAAAAAAAAAAACCCCCCCCCCCCCCCCCCCCTCCCTCCCCCCCCCCCCCCCCTCTCGCACTTCACGCACTCGACGGTCTTCTTCGCTACCCCTCGCTCTGTCCCACCGCCCTCCCTTCCCCTCCTTCCCCTCTCTTTCTCCGCTCTCCACTCCCTCCTCCATTCTCCTCACATCACCCCCACTCCTTTCCTGCTCTCTACACCTCCTTCTCACCTTCACCTCTCACATCCCCTCAT
>NZ_JAAGPB010000863.1:0-2209 GCF_017104585.1 Burkholderia sp. Ac-20392 | reverse complement strand
TGGCTCGGCGACCGAGAGGCGCGGCGGCGTGGCTACATGCACGTGCCAGTCCGCGGAGGGCATCGCCGGCTGCGCGCAGCGCGTGACGGGCACCGCCGCGCGCGGGTTCAGCGCACGCACCGCGCCGATCGCGTCGGGGCCGTCGCCGCCGAACAGGTGCCGCAGGTCCTCGTCGGACACCTTGATCAGGTCGGCGAGCGCGGCCATCTTCTCCAGCGTCGGCCGGTATGCGGCCGTCATCAGGTTCCGGACGTTCGGGTCGAAGCTGATCTTCACGCCACGCGCGTGCAGGTCGGCCGCGAGCGCGGCCAGCGTGCCGGCGAGCGGTTCGCGCACGAGGCTGATGCAGCCGAAATGCGCCCATTTCACGTGGTCGGTCCAGCCGGCCGGCAGTTGCGCCGGATCGAACGCGAGGTCGGCGCTCGCTTCGCCGATGAAGAAGTACGCGGGCGGGCGGGTCTCGTGGACGATCGCGAGCAGCGGCGGCCGCGCGACGCGCTGCAGGAAGCGCAGGTCGAGCCCGGCCGCTTCGCTCGTGCGCCACAGCACGTCGGAGAAGCAGTCTTCGCCGATCGAGCCTGCGAGCGCGCTCGGCACGCCGAGCCGCGCAACCGCGCGCGCGACGTTCCAGCCGGCGCCACCCGGCACCGAGGTCCATTGCGCGTCGCCCGCCCGCACCATGTCGGTCAGGATGTCGCCCGCCGACACGAAAGCCGGAAACGTGCCGCCACTCATTGCGTCGACTCGCTGCGCTGCGCGCGCGCGAGGGTCGCGAGCACGTCGTAGCACGCGCCCATCGTGTGATAGTCGGTCTTGCCGGCCGGGCTCTTCTCGTCGCTGTACTTGCGGTTGTCGCAGGTGAGGATGCGGTACCACGCGCCGTAGCGGTGATCGACGAAGTGCGCCCAGCTATAGCGCCAGATCTCGTCGTACCAGTCCCAGAAGCGCTCGCTGCCGGTGCGCGCGCCGAGCATCGCGGCGGCCGCGAAGGTTTCCGCCTGCACCCAGAAATACTTGTTGTGGTCGCAGATCGTGAAGTCGGGGCCGAAGCCGTAGTACAGGCCGCCGTGATCGGCGTCCCACGCGTGCGTGAGCGCCGCGTCGAACAGCTCGGCCGCGCGCGGCACGAGCCAGTCGAGCGGGCGGTGCCGCTCGAGGATCAGCAGCAGCTTCGCCCATTCCGTCTGGTGCCCGGGCTGGAAGCCCCACGGACGGAAGATGTTCGAGCTGTCTTCCTTGTTGTAGTCCCAGTCGACCGACCAGTCCGCATGGTAGTGCTCCCACACGAGCCCGCCCGACAGTGAGGCCTGGCGCTGCGTGATGTGGGACGCGAGCTTTTCCGCGCGATCGAGGTACGTGAGGTGGCCGGTCGCCTCGTACGCCGCGAGCAGCGCCTCGGTCATGTGCATGTTGGCGTTCTGGCCGCGGTACGACGACACGATCCAGTTCGGTGTCGCGTCATCCGCATAGAGGCCCGCGGCCGCATCCCAGAAACGGTGCTCGGCGAGCTCGAAAGTGGTCGCGATTAGCGGGCGGGCCTCGTCGATGCCGGCCATCGTTGCGTGCGAGGCCGCGAGCAGCACGAACGCGAGGCCGTAGCAGTGGCGCGTGCCGTCGAGCGTCGCGCGTTTCGCGCCGTCGCGCCAGTCGAGTTCCCAGTCGTAGCCCTGCAGTTCGTCGTCCCAGTGCGCGTCGCGCAGGAAGCGCAGCCCGTGGCGCGCGTATTCCAGGTGGCGCGGATCGCCGAAATGCCGGTACGCCATCGCGTAGTTGAAGACGAACCGGCAACTGCTGACGAGGTGGCGCGACGTGCGGTTGTAGATGCTGCCGTCGTCGCGGAAGTAGTGGTAGAAGCCGCCCGTCGGGTCGAACGCGTTCGTGGCGTAGAAGCGCAGCGTGTCCTCGATGTGCGACAGCAGGAACGACGGGTCGCGGAAACTCGCGACGAACGGCGCGGCTTGCGTGTGGGCGGCCGGCGCGGCCGTGCAGGGTTGGACCGGGGGCATGTTCATGATTCGGTGACCGTGGCGGTATCGAGTGCCGGGGAGCCGGCGGGCTGGCTGCTGGCCCGCACGATCAGCTCGACGGGCAGGGAAATCTCGGTGCGCTCGGGCGCTTCCGCGAGCAGCAGCTCGACGCCGCGGCGGCCGAGCGCCTCCTTGTCGACCGCGAGCGTCGTGAGCGGCGGGCTCGCGTGCGCGGCGGCCGA
>NZ_JAAGPB010000862.1:0-2220 GCF_017104585.1 Burkholderia sp. Ac-20392 | reverse complement strand
CCAGCAGCGCGGCGTCGACCTGCGATGCGCGATTCGAATCCGGTGCGTACTGGCGCCACAGGTTCGCGGCGGACAGCGCGTCGGCCGGGCTCTGCGCACCGAGCGCGATCTCGGTCGCACGCTGCGCCATGCGCGGATCGCGCGTGTCGCGGGCGAGCGCGAGGTAGGTCTGGTAGGCCGGCGCGGGCTGGTTACGCTGCAGCGCGACCTCGGCGGCGAGCACCTGGTAGACGATCTGGCTCGTCAGCGGAACGCCGGGGAGATCCTTTTTCTCGTCCGGCATCACATGCTCGAACGCGCCCTGCGACTCCGCGTCGTCCGATGCCGGATCCTGTGCGTGGGCCGGGAAGGCGGTGAGGGTCCAGGCGGCAAACAGCGCGGCGCCGAGTGCACGGCGGACCGGGAAGGCGCGCGCGCCGCGCACGGCGGCGGGGCGCTTCTGAAGCAGCTTCGAGGGCAGGGTCATGGAAATCCGTTCGATGTTTCAACCGATTGTAACGCGCTCGCTACAATACACGCACGATCGTGAATCCAGTCTCAGACCCGCAAAACATGCCAGAGTTGCCAGAAG
Organism: Burkholderia sp. Ac-20392; assembly: GCF_017104585.1. NCBI lineage: Bacteria > Pseudomonadati > Pseudomonadota > Betaproteobacteria > Burkholderiales > Burkholderiaceae > Burkholderia > Burkholderia sp. Ac-20392. The sequence goes on along the minus strand of NZ_JAAGPB010000862.1, from coordinate 1,649 downwards.
TCGAAGTCACGCGCCGGGGCATCGAGCCCTTTGTCGCGGGCCGCCGCGTCGAGCGTGTCGACGTCCGTACCGAGATGCTGCGCTGGCCCGTGCCGGCCGGGCTCGCCGAGCAATTGCGCGCGCGCGAGGTGCTCGCCGTCGAGCGCCGTGGCAAGTACCTGCTGTTCGAGGTCGACGCGGGCTGGTTCATCGTCCATCTCGGCATGACGGGTACGTTGCGCGTGCTGCCCGCGGACGGCGTGCCGGTCGCCGCGAAGCATGACCACATCGACTGGATCTTCGACGAATTCGTGTTGCGGTTCCGCGATCCGCGCCGTTTCGGCGCGGTGCTGTGGCACCCGCGCGAAGCGGGCGACGTACATGCACATCCGCTCCTCGCGAGCCTCGGCGTCGAGCCGTTCTCGCCGGCGTTCACCGGCGCGCTGCTGCACGCGCGCACGCGCGGCCGCACCGTGTCGGTCAAGCAGGCGCTGCTCGCGGGCGACATGGTCGTCGGCGTCGGCAACATCTATGCGTCGGAGAGCCTGTTTCGCGCCGGCATCCGGCCGACGACGGCCGCCGGCAAGGTGTCGCTGCCGCGCTACGAGCGACTGGCCGACGCGGTGCGCGCGACGCTTGCCGACGCGATCGAGCGCGGCGGCAGCACGTTGCGCGATTTTGTCGGCAGCAACGGCGAAAGCGGTTATTTCCAGCTCGACTGCTTCGTCTACGACCGAGCGGGCCAGCCATGCCGCGTATGCAACACGCCGATCCGCCAGATCGTACAGGGCCAGCGGTCGACCTATTTCTGCCCGACCTGCCAGCGTTGAAACCTTTTTCCACGATTAGATAACTTGAAGCCGCCCCGCATCGCCCCCGCACCGTTCCCCGTCACGCCGCTGCATCGCACGTTCGCCACGCGCCTGGTCGCGTGGCAGCGCGAGCACGGCCGCCACGACCTGCCATGGCAGAACACCCGCGATCCGTACCGGATCTGGCTGTCGGAAATCATGCTGCAGCAGACGCAGGTATCGACCGTCATCCCGTATTACACGCGCTTTCTCGAACGCTACCCCGACGTCGCCGCGCTCGCGGCCGCGCCGACCGACGACGTGATGGCGCTGTGGGCGGGGCTCGGCTACTACTCGCGCGCGCGCAATCTGCACCGCTGCGCGCAGGTCGTCGTTGCCGAGCACGGCGGTGCGTTTCCGGCGACGCCCGACGCACTGGCCGAACTGCCGGGCATCGGCCGCTCGACGGCTGCGGCGATCGCGTCGTTCGCGTACGGCGCGCGCGCGACGATCCTCGACGGCAACGTGAAGCGCGTGCTTGCGCGGGTGTTCGGCGTCGAGGGCTTTCCGGGCGAGAAGCGCGTCGAGAACGACATGTGGGCGCTCGCCGAATCGCTGTTGCCCGACGCGGCGAACGCGGCCGACGTGAGCGCGTATACGCAGGGGCTGATGGATCTCGGCGCGACGCTGTGCGTGCGCGGCAAGCCCGATTGCGCGCGCTGCCCGTTCGCGGGCGACTGCGTCGCGCAATCGACGGGCCGCCAGCGCGAACTGCCGGCCGCGCGACCGAAGAAGGCCGTGCCGACCCGCAAGACCTGGATGCTCGTGCTGCGCGACGGTGACGCCGTGCTGCTCGAACGGCGGCCGCCGACCGGTATA
>NZ_JAAGPB010000861.1:0-2172 GCF_017104585.1 Burkholderia sp. Ac-20392 | reverse complement strand
CACGGGCGCGCCTCGCGTTCGAGCGCGTCGGCGCGCGGCCGAGCGCGCGCAGCGGATGCTGCGGCGCCGCAACGATATGGCTGCGATCTTCCCAGCGGCACTCGGGAATCGCGACGATCTCGTCGGTGTCGGGCCCGTGCGCGGACAGCGCGAGATCGATCTCGTGCTTGTTCAGCCCTTCCGCGAGCCGGTCCCACACGCCTTCGATGATCTCGACGCGCAGGTTCGGCCAGCGGTCGAGCACGCGGCCCACCGCGACCGGCAGCACGAGGCTCGCGATGCTGCCCACCGTGCCGACCTTGATCGTGCCCTTCGCGAACCCGCGCATCGCGTCGAGCTCCTCGCGCGCGTGCTCGGCCTCGTGCTGCAGCAGCGTCGCGTGCGGCAGCAGCGCGTCGCCGAACGCGGTGAGCTGCACACCCTTCGAATGGCGCTCGAACAAGGGCACGCCGACCTGGTCCTCGAGCCGTTTCAGGATCCGGCTCAGCGCCGGCTGCGTCACGTGCAGCGCGTCGGCCGCGCGGCCGAGGCTGCCGCACGCGACGATCGTCGTGAAGGCGCGCAATTGTCGGAGATCGAAAGTCATGTCGGAATGGTATGGCTTATCGCAAAAAATACAGTATCGGTGAATGGCTTGCGCTTCGATACTGTGGAAACCGTCAAGCCATCGAGGAGCGCCGAGCATGTCCGGCCATCTGCACCCTTCCGCCGCATCGATCACCGTTCGCGATGCGGTGATCGACCTGCTTCGCCAGTTCGGCATCGACCGCGTGTTTGGCAATCCCGGCTCGACCGAGTTGCCGATGTTCCGCGACTTCCCGGACGATTTCCGCTACGTGCTCGGCTTGCATGAAGCCGTCGTGGTCGGAATGGCCGACGGCCACGCTCAGGCCACCGGCAATGCGGCGGTCGTCAACCTGCATTCCGCGGCGGGCGTCGGCAACGCGATGGGCAATCTCTTCACCGCCTTCAAGAACCGCACGCCGTTGATCGTCACCGCGGGCCAGCAGGCGCGCGCGATCCTGCCGTTCGACCCGTTCCTCGGGGCGACGCAGGCTGCCGAGCTGCCGAAGCCGTACGTGAAGTGGAGCATCGAGCCTGCGCGCGCGCAGGACGTGCCGGCCGCGATCGCGCGTGCGGCCGCCGTGATCAGCGAATCCATCCGAATCCCGACACACTTGTCACTCCCTCCGGTCCGATGCCCGCCACTAATCTAGCACCACGCACACGGCACCGGACGCCGTGCCCGGATACCCATCGGAAGGAGGACCCCGCCATGACGACTCATCTCACCGGAACGCGCGACGAATGGCTGGCCGCGCGCCGCGCACTGCTCGACGCGGAAAAGGCGCTGACGCGGCAAAGCGACGAGCTCGCGCAGCGACGCCAGGCGCTGCCCTGGGTGCGCGTCGACAAGACCTACCGGTTCGACACCGAACAAGGGCAGGCAACGCTCGACGACCTGTTTCTCGACCGTTCGCAACTGCTCGTCTATCACTTCATGTTCGGCCCCGATTACAAGGCCGGCTGCCCGTCGTGCTCGTCGATCGCCGACGGTTTCGACGGCTTCGCCGTGCATCTGGCGAACCACGACGTGACGCTCGCCGCCGTGTCGCGCGCGCCGCTCGCGAAGCTGCTCGCTTACCGGCAGCGGATGGGGTGGCGCTTCCCGTGGGCGTCGTCGGTCGGCAGCGATTTCAACTTCGACTTCAACGTGTCGTTCACCGAAACGCAGCAGCGCGCCGGCGACGTCGAGTACAACTACGCGCGGGCCGGCCACGCGATGGACATGGATCCGCCGCCGGCCCCCGTCGTGCAGTTCGCGGCGACGTGCGGAACCGATGCGGTCACGTATTCGCTCGACCGGCCGGGGATGAGTGCGTTCGTGCGCGAGGACGGCGCGGTGTATCACACGTACTCGACCTATGCGCGCGGGCTCGACGGGCTGTGGGGGATGTACCAGTGGCTCGATCGCGCGCCGCGCGGGCGCAACGAGGCCGGCCCGTGGTGGCGTCGTCATGACGAGTACGCACGCGGCTGAGCGCGCCGGCGACGGTCGGGAGCGGGCGATGACACGGCCGGCGACCGGCGCTCCGGGGCCCGTTCCGCGGGCCTTCGCGGCGGCGCTCATGGCCGTGTTCGCCGTCGCCGCGATCGCGACCGCGGCGCAGA